>NZ_JBFTIZ010000004.1:0-52106 GCF_056395165.1 Pedobacter sp. 10L46_2 | reverse complement strand
ATTAAATGACTATGATCACTTTCTGTCTCATGGAACAAACAAGCAAATTTTTTACAAAATCTATCAAACCGCAGAGGAAATTGATGAAAATCCAATAAAAAAGCTTTTAAAAGAGGCGATCAAATTAGATAGCTCGTTTGCTTAAATTTATAGCTCGTTTTATTCTTGGCCGATTATATCGTTGAAGGAAAATGGGATAAAGGTTTAGTAAGACATTTAATATGAGTAACCATAAAGATTTGAGCACTCCATATTCGAATGCCACAAAAACATTAAACCCCAGGACGATCAGCAGAATAATTAAGTGGTCTAGTTCAGATTTTTTTGTCTGATAATGCAAATTCACTAAAGCTTTGGTGTTTTTTTCTATGGGGTTTGATTTTCTGATCACCTTTTCCCAGCCAATCCAAACCAATAATTTTCTGAAAAAATTAATTCCGAGATATTCATATGTTTTTCCTCTCCGTTCCCATTCCTTTTCGTTAAAGTAGGAAGAACCAAGTGGACTTTTTAGTACTGCGGTAAAAACAACCACAAACAACATCAACATGAAGTTCAGAATCCAGGAGAATGAAAATCCATCCATTTTAATATAATGGACCAGGGTATAAATTGAGGCAATTGTGGCGATTGCAATTAAAATTAAAATTAAGGTTTTTCTCATTCATTTATTTCTCAAAAGGACGCTTAGATGAAGTGTTACCTTTTATGGTTGCGCTGAATTTATAGAATGCCCAAACAAAAATCCCTACTAAAATCAAATCATACGCAAAATTTACCCTTACAAACGAGATTGTTGTGGATGTGAATTCTGAATTCTCAAAGGTCATTCTTTGCAGGTAGGGAAAGGGAAAGCCTGCTTTAACAAATGAAAATTGATTCCAGAGAAATGGTAGGGCAGATACCAATAGGAAAGACAAAATAAATAGTACAAAAAATTTCATAAACGGTGGGGATGCTAACTGGCTTTGTAAGTTGGTCGTTGCTAAATTTAATATATTCCTATAAAGAAGCCAAATCGAAAATCCCTTGGGGGATTTTTTTGAAGATTGCTTTCGGAGAAAATTCAGCCACCAGGCTGTCTGGGTCATGGCCCGATTTGTCTGACCCAAGGTTTTTTACTCGTTTTTTCATAGCCTGTCCTGGTAGTTTTGGGGTATCAAATCACCTAATAAACAGTAATTATGAAAATTAGCATCATCTTATTTTCGGCCCGGGACCTGGCAGTTGAAATCAGGAGGCGGCTTGCGGCAGCTATGATCGCCTTCGCTTCCGTACTCGCAATATCAACGGCGAGATTTGAACGGGATCCACAAAGCTGCGGTATGATCACCATTCAGTTGAAAAAGAAAAAACGACCATCGGAGTAAATTGAACTTAAACGTTCGACCCCCCAAATGCCTGGTTGGCGTTTAAGCTTGTCTACTTCAGCCCGGTTATGATTTTTCTCAGGTCCCGGCAGCACTAAATTTACCTTATCAATCAACAAATACTATAAAATACAATGAAAGATCAATCTATATCCCCTCGCCACTGCTTAGGAAGACTAGCCTTTATATTTGCAGCGCTACAGCTGATTTTATTTTCTTCAGCTACAGCAAAACCAATCACGATAGCTGAGAACAGTACGCTCAGGCAGCTCGAGGACCCTTTTAATCACATCAAACAAATAAAGGCAGGTGTACTCAATATTGGTTATGTAGAGGCGGGTCCGGCCAATGGTGAGCCCGTTCTGCTCCTTCATGGCTGGCCATATGACATTTACAGTTACAAAGAGGTATCCGAAATCTTGACCGCTAAAGGCTATAGGGTGCTCATCCCTTACCTGCGCGGTTATGGCAGCACGCGCTTTCTGTCTGCTGCAACGCCACGTAACGGTCAGCAATCTGCCCTTGCCGTGGACATGATTGCCTTTATGGATGCTTTGAAAATCAAAAATGCCATCGTCGGCGGATTTGATTGGGGTGCACGTACCGCAGATATCATGGCCGCATTATGGYCAGAGCGCGTGAAAGGACTGGTTTCTGTGAGCGGCTACCTGATCGGCAGCCAGGCTGGTAACAGGGCGCCGCTTAAACCACAAGCCGAGCTGTCCTGGTGGTACCAGTACTACTTTGCTACAGATCGTGGCCAGGCAGGGTATCAGGCACATACCGCTGAGTTCAATAAACTGATCTGGCAGACGGCTTCGCCCACCTGGAAATTCAGCGAGGAGACTTATAGCCGTTCTGCAGCATCCTTCAAAAACCCTGATCACGTACAAATTGTGATTGACAATTACCGTTGGAGATTAGGGATCACTAAAGGAGAAGCTAAATATGATGCCCTGGAATCTAAACTCGCTACTGCTCCTTACATTACCGTGCCTACAGTAACCCTGGAAGGGGATGCCAACGGAGCGCCGCATCCCGATCCGAGCGTCTATGCCATTCGCTTTAAAGGAAAATATGCACACCATAACATTAACGGTGGCGTTGGCCATAACCTTCCGCAGGAAGCCCCGCAAGCTTTCGCGGATGCTATCCTTGAGGTTGCCACATGGGCCCGATAAACATGAATAACTCACAATCATCATCATTCAAAAATTTAAATATTCAAATACAATGAAAAATCAAACAGTTTTAACCGCCACTGGCGGATCTGCAATCACTAAAGTATTATATACTGGAAAAGTCCACATCACCGGAGGTCGAGAAGGTAAAGCAAAGAGCACAGATGGGCGTTTAGACATCGAGCTGTCTACTCCGGGAAGTATTGGCAAAGGTACCAATCCCGAGCAACTGTTCGCTGCCGGCTGGTCTGCCTGTTTCATCGGCGCTATGCAACACAATGCCGCTGCTGCAAAAATCAAACTTCCGGAAGGAACCTCTGTAGACACTGAAGTTGACCTGGGAACAGGAGAAGAGGGCTTTGCCTTACAGGCCAGGTTACAGGTTAACCTCCCAGGTCTTTCTGTTGAAGAAGCAACCAGCATCGTAGCAGCTGCTCATCAGACCTGTCCTTATTCAAAAGCAAGCAGAAACAATATCAATGTAGAAATTTCAGTAGCCGTATAAACCACTGGATATGAACAAATAAAATGATGCTATGGTATTGTCGGAATGATGTCAGGAATAATGGTTTATCTGGTATCATTGATTATACTGGTAACAAAATTATACCAAATGCATTTTACTTTTGTTCAAATTTACAATAGAAAAATATGGAAACGCTAAAAGGAAAAATAGCCCTTATCACAGGAGGGAACAGTGGCATCGGATATGCGACTGCGAAAGAATTAAAATTACAGGGCGCGGAAGTCATCATTACCGGAAGACGCGAAGATGCGCTGCAAAAAGCGGCTGCAGACCTGGGTGTAAACGGTTTTGTGAGTGATCAGGGCCGGGTCTCGGCTATTGAAGAACTTGCTGAAAAAGTGAGCGCACAATTTGGCAGGATCGATATCCTGTTCATTAATGCAGGAGTTTTGGCAGGTGCAGGGATTGAAAATGCAACGATGGTGCGTCGGTAGTTTTCCTCTCCTCGAACGTGGCGAGCATGAGCGGAGCCAACTCCTCTATCTACAGCTCGGGCAAAACGGCGCTGAACTCAATAATGAAGATCGCAGCTGTAGAATTGGCTCCGCGGGGGATACGTGTGAATGCGGTAAGTCCAGGACCAACGCAGACCGAGATTCTAAATAAACTCGGGCTTGACCAGGCCAGCCGACAAGGCCTGGATGACTGGATGATTGAGCGCATTCCGCTCCGGAAAATAGGTGCTGCGGATGATGTTGCTAAAATGGTGGCTTATTTCGCCGGAGAGGCTTCCGGTTTTATCACCGGTGCGGAAATCGTGATGGACGGGGGAATGAGTTTATAAGCTTTCGTATCTTAGTATCTTGCAAGCAATCCTTAACCAGTAGTACATCATGAGTAATGAAGAACTTATCCGTAAGTCGGGAGAAATACTTTCCGATCCCAGAAATCAAAAGGAAGAAATCCAGGCACTGCAGGATACCATGTACGTCATGGGCGGAAAATGGAGGCTAATGATCATCAATTCGATCTGTAACGGGAACAGGCGCTTTCGCGACATACAAAGAAGCATTCCGGGTATCACTACCCGGATGCTTTCAAGGGAATTGAAGGATATGGAAGCCAATAAACTGATCAAAAGAACCGTCACACCCTCAACACCAGTGCTGGTCGAATACAGTGAAACAGACTATTGCCTTTCTTTTGGGGCCATTATCCTGGAGATGATCCGGTGGGGCAAGCAGCATCGTGAAAAAATAAGAATGGCAGATTAACCTCACCTGGCTTATCCATGAAAAAAATGAATTTCAAGATATCAAATACCATTATATGGAGCAGTTCTATCGTGCTGGGGGTATTGTCTTCAGTGCCTCAACTTGCTTCCCATCAGTTCAATCTTTTAGAAGCTGCGGTGAATGCAGGTATCACAGCGGCTTTTGCGGTAACGATGTGGTACTTCAATATCTATATGCTTTCGCGAAAAAGCAATAAGACCCAGGGTCAGCAGATCTCTTACCGTAAACTACTGAAGTCCCTGTTATTCGGACTCGCTGTAATGCTCGCACTGGCTTATATCCAGCAGCTAATACTTTCCCATATTGAATTTGGCCCCACGATGCTGATGGTAGAGGTTCGGGGGATCTTGATTAACCTGGTCTTCTATATGTTTTTAAACCTGCTGCAGCAGAACTATGAGAACCAACACGTAAATATGGAGTTGGAGCGCTTCAGAAACGACAACCTCAGCGCGCAGTATGACCTGCTCAAACAACAGGTCAATCCGCATTTCCTTTTCAACAGTCTGAATACCCTGAAAGCCATGGTGGAGAGCAATGATGAGCAGTCGGTAGATTTCATCCTGAAACTGGCTAACTTTTACCGATACACCTTAGAGAGCCGCAAGCTGGATCTCATTCACGTTCGTGAAGAGATGGATATCCTCAACGCCTACCTTTTCCTGCAAAAGGCCAGGTTTGATGATGGTTTTATATTTACCAGCAAACTGGATGATGAAGTGCTGGAAACGCTTATTCCGCCCTTTACCCTACAACTGCTTGTGGAGAATTGCCTGAAACATAACATCGTCTCCTTACATCGGCCATTAAACATCAGTATCTACCGCGAAGCAGGAATGCTGGTAGTGGAGAATCAGATACAGCTAAAGAATAATGAGGAAAGCTCTCTGGGAGTTGGTCTCAAAAATATTGAACTCAAGTACAGTCATTTGCTGGACAGGAAAGTGGAGATCCTGAACGACCAGCAATTATTTCAAATCAAACTTCCATTAATCTATGAACATCATCATCATTGAGGACGAATTACGAACCGCCAAATCATTGGAAAATATACTCCGGGAACTCCGACCCAATGCCAAAATCACGGGCGCGTACCAAAGTATAGAAGAGTCGGTAGCGGCGTTATCCAAAGGACCACAGCCCGACCTGATTTTCATGGACGTTCAGCTGGCAGATGGCCTCAGCTTTGAGATTTTCAAATCGGTAACAATTAGCTGCCCGGTGGTTTTTTGTACAGCCTTTGACGAGTATTCGCTTGAGGCTTTTAAGCGTAACGGAGTGGATTACGTGCTGAAGCCATTTTCAAAAGAAGATATTGCCGGGGCCATGAAAAAAGTGGATGACCTGAAAAACTTCTTTCAGCAAAAGACGATTCCGGATCTGAGCGACCTGCTGATCCAGATGGTTCAACCTGCGGAGAAGACGAGTTTCCTGGTATTCAAGCACCAGAAATATACCACAGTACAGATCGCACAAATCGCCTATTTCTACATCCGGAATGAGTCCACTTCGATCATGTGCTTCGACGGACAAGAATTTTCCCTGAACCAATCCCTGGATCAGGTTACCGGCTCGGTTTCACAAAAGCAGTTTTTTAGGGTGAACCGACAATACCTGATCAACTTCAGTGCAATTAAGGAGATTGAGCATTATTTCCTGCGTAAGCTATATGTGAAATTGGTAATCGAAACTCCGGATAAACTGCTTATCAATAAAGAAAAATCGACCTCTTTCTTATCCTGGATGGAGAACCGTTAACAACAATCCAATTGAAGGGGCGCCCTGTCTATGTGGCGATCCCAATTGTCCGATTCAATCCGAATCTCCTGTTTTTGGGTATCCTTAGTCCCTAAGTTTGGATCAAATTAAAGATTCAAATTATGAAAAGGATACAACTCACCATGCTTTGCGCATTAGCCGTCATCTTATTGCTGACCGCGACCCTGGCCAATAGATCAATGGCCTCCAAATCATCTATCTCACAAACGATAAAAGGGGATGGCTTCGTCGTTCTCGAACTCTTTACTTCCGAAGGCTGTTCCAGCTGTCCGCCAGCAGACGAGCTATTGGCTAAAGTGCAGCGCGAAGCCGGAGACAAACCCGTTTATGCTTTGTCTTACCATGTAGATTACTGGGATAACCAGGGCTGGCGTGATGTGTTTAGCAATCCGGATTACAGCAAACGTCAGTATCAGTATGCAAGCAAGCTTCGCGCACAGGTTTACACACCGCAAGTAGTGGTTAATGGTAAAACGGAATTCGTAGGTTCCAATGCGTCAGCGATGAATTATGCCATAGCAAGTGGCATTAGCGGTAGCGCAGTCAACACACTGCAACTGCAGGGCAAGCAGCAGGGCGCAAAAATGAGCCTCGATTACCAGGTAACCGGAAAAACAACTGACGATGAACTGCTGATCGCGATCGTTCAAAAGAACGCAGTTCATCAGATCAAACGTGGGGAAAATGAAGGCCGTACATTGAGTCATGTGCAGATTGTAAGGAGCTTACAGACTTTCCAGCTGGATCAACCCGAAAAAGGCCAGATTAGCATTGAACTACCCAAAGCATACAGCGCAACAGGATGGGAAATCATCGGTCTGCTGCAGGATAGAAAAAGCAGCGTCATACACAGCGCCACCAGGGCAATATTCACCGCCGGCGAATTTAAAGACATTAAGGTAAAATAAATTGCAAACAATTAAGTAAGACAGTACATAAATATAGAAATCATGAATACTAAAACAACAAACATAACCTTCTGGATCGGCATCGTTTTAACTTCCCTATGGTTCGGTGCAAGCGGATTCTTTGAACTGACCAAAAATGCTTTGGTTTGGGAAATTACCCAGCAACTTGGTTACCCTGCGCATTTTATTTACCTGCTGGGGGTGGCTAAAATATCGGGCGTCATCGTGCTCCTGATTCCCGACAAATTGCTGAGATTAAAAGAATGGGTATTTGCCGGAATCTTCTTTGATATTATCTTCGCATTCGGGTCAAAAGTAGCCGTCATTGGTGTTGGGACAGCCACAGATGCCGTGGTAGCCTTAGTGATGGTCAGTGCGACCTACGCGATGTTCAGAAAGCGCTATCCGGTGGCTTACCAAAAAATTGAGTAAGATTTCAAGCCTGGGTCACGCCGGCGCTTTTGCCATTACGAAAAGCAAAAGAAACAAAAATCTTTTGATATGCATCTTGTTCAAAAAGTTCAAAATTGAAAGCCATAACTTCAGCGCCATAGGTCAAAAAAGCATCAACAAGTGTCAAAATTTGAATAGTTTATCAGGGATTCAATTTATATTTTAGCTTTATTATTTATTCAATTTCATTTCTTTTACTGGTGAAAACCGAAGTATAAATTAGATTCCTTTTTATTCATGAAAAAAACAGTCCTGGTTATTTTTACACTTTTGGTCCAATTTTTTAATGCATCTGCGCAGCAAATCAATCTAAAAACAGACGATCTGAGCCTCAGCATTTCCCAGACTGGTCAGGTCGCCGCAATGCTAAATCCTAAGACTGGAAAAAATTACCTTGCTATCGGAGAAAAGGCCCCTTTATTAAGTGTTCGTGTCGCCGAGGAATGGGAAGAGCCGGCTCAAGCTGTATTTAATAGTAAATCAGGTGTCATTATCCTGAATTTTATGAAGGCCAAGGTTTCCGCAGAAATAAAAGTTGTCCAAAAGAAAACCCACCTTGTTTTCGAATTAATTCGTTTGAACACAAAAGATAAAGTAAATGCAGTTGTCTGGGGCGCATATCCAACTATTATTGGGCAAACGATTGGAGAAGTGGTTGGGGTGGTACGTGATGGTGAATATGCGATCGGGCTTCAATCATTAAACGTAAAAACCATTGGAGGTGTTTTAAAAAATGCTGAAGGGGCGGATTATTCGCGAGGTTCGGTGGCGGTTAGTCAGTCCTATGGGAGTAGTTTACAGGCATTCAGTCTGGATCGATCAAAAGACCGCAAAATCACGGTTTGGAATCAATATCCGAATATGCCGGTTAATGCAATACCCAATGAAACTACAATAGGTTCAAAGATTGCCCTTTTTGGATGTTCCGAAAATCAAGTGCTATCTCGTATTGGAACAATTGAGCTTGCCGAGGGGCTTCCACATCCATTGATTAACGGGGTTTGGCATAAACAGTCCCCTGAAACCGGGAGGGCCTACATGATTACGGATTTTGATGAAAGTAATATAGATACCTTATTGAATTATGCAAAACAGGCAGAACTCATGTCCGTTTACCATGAAAGTCCGTTTCAATCCTGGGGCCATTTTGTTTTAAATCCTGCAAGTTTCCCAAATGGGAATGCGGGAATGAAAGTTTGTGTTGATAAAGCATCAAAAAAAGGGATTCGTATAGGTGTACACACACTTAGTAATTTTATCAATACGAATGATCCTTATGTTACACCGCTGCCCGACAAGCGCCTTGCTTTAACTGGTTCCTCCATCCTAACAGAAAACATCACATCGTCTGCTACTGAAATTGTTGTTGAATCTAATGAGTATTTTAAGAACATAAAGCCAAGTACATTACATGCTGTTCAAATCGGTGAAGAAATTATCCGTTTCCGTGAAGTGACATCAGAACGCCCATTCAAATTGTTGGATTGCCAGCGAGGTGCTTATGGAACAAAAGCATCCGCTCAGGAAAAAGGGGCAGCAGTAGGGATGATGATGGATTATCCCTATAACACGCTTTTTACAAATTTTAGCCTTCAACAGGAAATTGCAGGGATTTTAGGTCGTTTTTTTACTGAAACTGGGGTTAGCCAAATGGATTTTGATGGTCATGAAGGATGTCTATCCTCGGGGGAAGGTGATTATGGTATGCAGGCTTTTGCCGAAAAGGTTTTCAAGGATACCAAGCAGACCTTGGTTAACGGCACAAGTCGTTCCAGTCATTATTATTGGCATATTTGTCATTATTGGAACTGGGGAGAACCATGGTATGGCGGATTTCGTGAATCCCAGGGAGATTTTCGTTTGGAAAACCAACCTTTTTTGGAAAGAAATTACATGCCTAATATGCTGGGATGGTTTTTACTTTCTTCAACAACAACGGCAGATGACATCGAATGGATGATGGCAAGAGCTGCCGGTTACCATGCAGGTTTTGCTTTGGTTGCACGCTATAAAAATTTGCAAAAAAATCCAAATACTACTCAGCTATTAGCTCTGATCAAGCTTTGGCAGGATGCTTATAAAAAGAAAATTTTCTCTCCTGATCAATTGACAAGATTAAAGAATCCGGAAAACGATTTTCATCTGGAACATAATAACCAGGGTTGGAAACTATATCCATTTAAAAAATTCAAATTTGAACATACTAAGCAGGTGCTTCAGCCTGGACAACCAACCTTTTCGGAATGGCAGTTTGTAAATGGTAATGCAGAACAACCCTTAAATTTTACCCTTACTTTTATGGGAAAAGAAGGTGTAATCAGTAATCCGTGGATTGAATTAGATGGATATTTTAAACTTGAATTGCCGGGCGAATATGAAGCAGGAAACTCAGTTGTATGCAATGGAACAACTCTTAAAATTTATGATAATAAGGGGAGTTTTAAGAACGAAATTGCATTAAAACAGCCCATTCCACGCCTTAAGTCTGGAAAGCATACCATTAAATTTGATTGCGGATTTCCTGATGAAAATGAACTGACAAACAGGTTTATCATTAAAACAATCAGCAGTCCTGAAATCATCTCAARATAGAAATGTATTAGTATCTTGGTGGGTAGTCCGGGAATTTACGTTATACGTTTATGAAAATTACTTATCGGAAATTAGAATCTTCAGATATCAAACAGCTATTGGCCCTGGTTGGGGTATATGAGCGGGTATTTGAAATGCAGAATTTTGAAATGCCATCGGTTGCCTATTTGCAAACCTTGCTGGAAAATCAGCAGATCGTTTTTTTTAGTGCGCTTGACGATTATGAAAACGTAGTTGGTGGAATGACAGCTTACATGATGCCTTCCATATATTATGCTGCCCCTGAAGTTTATATATACGATTTGGCTGTTGAAGTAGCATGGCAGCGCAAAGGTGTTGGCAGGAGGCTAATAGAGGAGCTCAAGTCGTTTTGCAAGGGGCATGGATGTAAGTTTGTTTTTGTGCAGGCCGATCTTGCAGACCAGCATGCTATCGACTTTTACCGGTCGACGGGTGGGATCCAGGAGGATGTGGTGCATTTTGATTATCAGCTTTAAGGTTTTAGATGGAATCTATTGTCCTTACCCAGTCACAGGCACGGAAGATCATCCTTGATGCCGCCGGGCTCGCCCGAAAAGCACAATTCGGAACTGGAGTAGAAGCTGTTTATAACGTAATTGATCATCTCGGTTTTGTGCAGTTGGATACAAATTATGTTGTGGAACGTGCCCATCATCATGTGATGGCTGCACGTATACCGGATTATCAAACAGAATGGCTGGCCAACCTTAGCGAGGATGGCCGAATTTATGAATACTTCAGCTCAGATGCAGGTTATCTTCCGATGGGGGATTTCCGCTTTTCCCTGCCTGTAAAAAAGGCCTTTGAAACACAAGGAAAACCGCTCACTAAGCCGGAAGTTAATTTAATGACACAGATTCTGGACCGGGTGGAAAGGGAAGGGGCGCTAATGGTTGGAGATTTCGAGAACGACCGCTTAGCAGCAAGCTCCGGCTGGTGGGACTGGAGACCCGCTAAGGTTGCCTTGGAAAGACTTTACCTGAACGGCAAATTGATGATCAGCCGGACCAAAGCCTTTCAGAAAACCTATGATTTACCCTTTAACTTAGTGCCGGAGGAAACAGACCTCAGCATGCCTACAGATGAGGAATACGCTCGTTTTGTGATCTATCGCACTCTAGGCGCACTGGGTATCTGTTCTGCCAAGGAAATGGCCTGGCGTGCCCGTCGTGTGAAAGGCAACCTGGTTAAAAAGGAACTGGAAAAAATTATTCAGGAAGGAAAAGTAAAAATGGTAATTGTAGAAGGCTTGAAAGGCCCGCTCTATATGCTCCCCGATCAGGAAATTAACGTTAAACTTTCCAACGATGTTTTCATTCTTTCGCCCTTCGACATCCTCAATGTCTTCCGTCACCGCTTAAAGGACTTTTTTAATTTCGATTACCAGATCGAATGTTTTGTGCCTGCCCCTAAACGCCTGTACGGTTATTTTTCACTTCCTGTACTGGCAGGGGAAACTTTTATCGCAAGGATGGATGCCAAAGCCGACCGCAAACAAAAAATGCTGATCGTTCATAACATCCATTTTGAATCCGTGGATCTTGAGCAGCGCATTATTGAAAAGTTTGTTCAAGCTTTAAAAGCATTCGTTCAATTCAACCAATGTAAGGACATTGTTTTCAAACGGTCCAACAATGAAACTTATCTGGATTCGATCAGCAAAAGTTTTTCTGAATAGATTGTTATCAAATCTTTATAAAAAAGCTCCATCTACAGCATTCTGGTTTTTATTTCCGATCACTGCCAAAATAACCCAAACGTAACATTTGGGAAACAATTAAAAGGCAGATTTGTAATAACTTAGAGATAACTTAAATATAATCGTATGAATACTCAGGAAGTAGCTGACAAATTAGTACAGCTTTGCCGTGAAGGCAAGCACGCAGAGGCCATTGATGAACTGTATGCAGACAATGTAGTTAGTAAAGAGCCGAAAGGATCTCCGATGGAATTGACGGAAGGCAAGGAGGCCGTTAAAAATAAAACGTTGCATTGGGAACAAAGCGTAGCAGAAATTCATAGTGCATCGACCTCAGATCCGCTTGTTGCGGACAACCATTTTTCTATAGTTATGGATATAGACGCCACCTATAAAGAGCATGGTAGAATGCCGATGAGCGAGATTTGTGTGTATGAAGTTAAAGATGGTAAAATCGTAGCCGACGAATTTTTCTATAGAATGGGTTAAAATGTTGGAATAAAACTCAGAATGATTACCTTAAGGGATGCATATCACTTGTATTAGAAATGAATATGGTAAATAAAATGACTTGCATCCTTTTTGCTTTTGCCCTTGGCGGAACGGTAAATGTATCCGCGCAGAAAGCGGATCCGGAATCGATTTACACAAAAGAAGGTTATAAATTGGTCTGGGCAGATGAATTTAACAACAATGGTAAACCTGATGCTACAAGTTGGACGCACGAGCAGGGCTTTGTACGCAACGAAGAAGCCCAATGGTATCAACAGGATAATGCCTGGTGTGAAAACGGGCTGCTTGTTATTGAAGGAAGAAAGGAAACCAGACCTAACCCAGGTTTTAAAAAGGAATCCGGGGATTGGAGAAGTAACCGAGAAAATGCGGAATATACTTCGTCAAGCATAAAAACCGCCGGTAAACATTCCTGGCAATATGGTCGTTTTGTGATGCGGGGTAAAATTGATGTAAGCTCCGGGCTTTGGCCGGCATGGTGGACGCTCGGTGTATCCGGAGAATGGCCTTCCAATGGCGAAATAGACATGATGGAATATTACAGAGGGAAATTACTGGCCAATATTGCTGTTGGGACTTCAAAAAAATATCAGGCGGAATGGCACAGCAATTCCAAGTCCATCATAGAATTGGGTGGACCCGAATGGGTCTCAAAATTCCATATCTGGCGAATGGACTGGACAGAAAAAGACATCGCCTTATATATAGATGAGCAGCTGCTGATTAAAGTAGATATGGATAGTCTTTACAATAAAGATGGCAGTAATACACATCCATTTAAACAACCTCATTACATGCTGTTGAACCTGGCCATGGGAGGTACCAATGGAGGTGGGCTTGAAAACACCAAATTCGCCAACCGTTTTGAAGTTGATTATGTACGTGTTTATCAGAAGTAGCCAGCTTTCGGTTTGTGTTTAGTGATGGTTGGAAAAAGGTGAAAGATGACTGGCATCATTATTGGCCTTATTGAGCGTCATCATAATGGTAATCTCCTATGGATATCAAGTTATTTTTCCCCTTTGTTTCTTTGCTAAAAAGATCTGTATTTATTCTTTTGCTTTTGGCGCAGGCGCATTCTTTTGCGCAAAGCAATATTTCTAAAGACATTCCGGTAATTGACATTAGCTTTTTCAAAGGTCCTGTGCCCAATAATACATCCTTTGCAAGCATGACCTATATCGATTACAGTTACGGTTTTAACATAGAGGGTACGCGACGTTCAAAAGATGTGAAAGTAAAGGTCGCCCTGACGATCAGTCCTAACAGTTCCCGGAGTTACCTCGACAAATCGAGAATAAAAAATGAGAATTTAGATCAGTTAATCGCTCATGAACAGGGGCACATTGTTATCGGGTTCTTTATTGGAAAGAAGGTTCAGGATGCCCTAAATGGGAGCCATTACACCAAAAATTATAAGAATGAGATCAAAGCCAATTACAAGAAGTTTTATCAGGAGTTCGAAAAACTGCAGCATCAATATGATGAAGAAACCAATCATGGTGCAGATAAAGAAGCCCAGATAAAGTGGAATAGAAAAATTCAACTGCTGGATTAAATACCAAAGCCAACAGGCATGTTTAGCAACATACGCACTGGTTTGTCCTTGTAATAGGCTGGTTCAGTAAACGATGTTTTTTGAACTGCCGCTACTGCAGCTTCATCACAGCCATGACCAAGTTTTCTATCAACTTTGATGTTAGATATACGTCCATCCAATTCAACGATGAATGACAAAAATACCCGGCCTTTAATTCCAGCCTCCTTGGCGCCTTTAGGGTATTCCAGGTTAGCATTTACCGCTTCATAAAACTTTTTCATGCCACCTTTAAATTTAGGCATTACCTGAACGACCGTAAATTCATATACGGTCGTATCTGATTGTGAT
Source organism: Pedobacter sp. 10L46_2 (assembly GCF_056395165.1). NCBI lineage: Bacteria > Pseudomonadati > Bacteroidota > Sphingobacteriia > Sphingobacteriales > Sphingobacteriaceae > Pedobacter > Pedobacter sp. 10L46_2. Next base: position 37,941 of record NZ_JBFTIZ010000004.1, on the reverse strand, counting down.
TTTTCCTGAGCCAAGCCAGTAAGGTAAATGACAGTACATAAGAGCGTTAATAGTAATTTCATATCGTAAAATAATTAAAATTTAGTTGAATATCAATCTAAGAACAAAGCTGTTTTTATATTATCTCAAAGCTATATACACCTGATTGAAATTCGATCTGATATTTATTGTTGGTTTCTTTTGCGAAAGTGCTTTGTCCGGAATCATACTTTATCTTCGTTTTATTTGCAGGTAAAACAAAAGTTGCTGAACTATTTTTAGGGACCTCAATCAATACCTGCAGCTTTCCATTATCTCGTTTCCATTCTGAACGTATTTTCCCAAATGAACTATTGTATGAGGATTTGCAATAATTTAAATCGGTTATAAGTTTTGGCTGAATTAAAAAATGTTTCATACCCACACTTGCCGGATCAACTTTTATCCCTGCAATACCTGAATAAAACCATTCCACCACGCTTCCAAACATAGGGTGGCACCTGGAGCCATCGCCATTCCACGATTCCCATAAAGTGCTGTTTTTGCTGTCCAGTAAATAACCAAAGCCCGGGGAATCTTTTTGATTCATAATTTGGTAGGCAATATCATCCCGGTTATTTTGTGAAAGCACTTTTATCAGCAGGGGAGTTCCTAAAATACCTGTATCAAAATGGTAATTAATTTCCTTTAGATGCGCTAGTAACGAGTTGAAAACGATCTCATAGTTCTCCTTTGGTACCAGGTCAAAAGCTAGGGCAAATACATCAGCACCCTGCCTGCCTTCCCAGTAGGTTTGTTTGGAGGTGTTATAGTACGCTTTATTGAAATTTGTTTTTATTTCATTTGCAAGGTTCTCAAATTTTTGAGAATCATCATTTTTACCCAATGTCTTTGCCACTTTTGTCATGATATTGGTAACATGATAAAAGTAGGCTGTGTTAACCAAAGGTGCCGGAATTTGAATATTGTTGGGCGTACACCAATCTCCTAAACACCATCCGTTAGGTTCTTCTCTGGTTATTAATCCGTCTTTGTCGGTTCTGGTTTGCAGGTATTCCACCCATTGTTTCATGCCGGTATAATGCTCGGCCAAAACTGTGGTATCTCCATAATAAGAAAAATAGGTCCAGGGCATAATTACATAGGCCGACCCCCAAGCCGGCCCACCTCCGCCACCGCCAAAAGGGGCTGTGTGCGTAACAAATCCGGTTTTTTTATTTCTGGCATCGTCCATATCGTTGAACCATTTGCGATAAAACTGACGCATATCATAGGTGAGAATGGAACTTTCTATGATCACCTGCCCATCTCCTGTATAGCCTAGTCTTTCTCTATGAGGACAATCGCTGCTGATACTTCCATGGAAGTTTGCATTTTGTGTTTTGATATAGGCTGTATTTATCTTATTTAAAAATGGGTTTGAACATTCGAAGTTTCCATTTGATTTTACATCCGTGTGGACTTCTTTTATTTTTAAACTCTCCTTGTCAAGGCTTACATCCTGGGTAATTAATTCAATTCTTCTGAAAGCATGCCATGTAAATTTTGGCTCCCAGTTTTCTATCCCTTTCCCTTTCAAGACGTAGCTGTCGAACTGACCATAATCATCACCTTCCTCGCTGATATACCTGATTTTAATCCGACTGCCTGCTTTTCCTTGAACAGTTATTGCTGCCCAGCCTGATATCGTTTCATCTAAATGATAGGAATAAACAGAGTCTTTTGTTTTACCCTCAAAAGCAGGTATCAGCGTTCTGGTAATTTTATCAAAAGGTGCTAGCTGTGGGTGTAAAGTACCGGTAGGTGAACGCACTAAGATTGCCGGTTTCCACTGCACATCGGAATAACCGATTTTATTCCATTCTCCTAATTCTAATCGTGCATCGTATTTTTCCCCGGTAAAAATACCATCCTTCAATAAGGGCCCGTTTGCTGTTTTCCAGGTTTTATCGGATCCGATGATTTTGCGACTTCCGTCTGCATATTCTATTTCAAGTTGAAAAATTAACCTTGGCGCATCGTACCACATATCGCCTTCAACCCTTCGATCTCGTTGATTGTACCATCCATTGCCAAGTTGTATTCCAATCGCGTTGTTTTTTTGAAGCAGATAATTGGTAACATCGAAACTGTTATATAGCACACGTTGGGTAGACTGATCATCATAAGGATAAAGTAATTTCTTGAGTGGTCTTTTATCATAATTGGTAACCGCAGGAGCCAGCACCTGGTCCCCAACTTTCCTTCCATTTAAAAACAATTCATAAAACCCCAGGCCACTGATGTGAACTATAGCTTGTTTTATTTTTTTTTCGGCTGTGAATTCTTTACGAAAAAAGGGAGAGGGATAAGTAATCGCCGAATCGGGAAATGGATTTTCGAAGGCGCCAATCCATTTCCCTTGCCAGTCTGCGGCTTTTAATAATCCCATAGACCACGAAGCTGTCTGGCTCCAATTAGAGGCCATATTTTTTTCATCCCAAATCATCACTTTCCAGTACAACTTTTTTCTGGACGCTAAGGGCTTACCCTTGTAGAAAACCTGGGTTGAGTTTACAGAATTTATCTTGCCACTATCCCAATAATCACCTTTATTTTGCTGTAATAAAGAGATACTGCTTGCCACTATTATCCGGTATGCCGTTTGACTATTTGCTCGATACTCCGATGCCATTTGCCAGCTTAGCCCAGGATGTTGATGCTCAATAGCTATTGGATTTGAAAGCTGTTCGCATTCGAGTTTTTCAATATTGGGTGCTAACTGGTTACTGAAAATGAAGGTTGGAACAAGCAGGAATAGAATATTGGTAATGATTATTTTCATTTAATATCACTTAGCGTTTATAAAGCAAACTACGATTTTAATTATAGTTTTTTGTAATTTTATAAGATCTATTAACATCTTAATGCTGCGTTATGAAAACAATTAAAGTATTAATCTATCTGATTTTCTTTTTTTCAATCTCTCAAAAAGCCATGGCTCAGGAAAAAATGGGACAGGTCTATATTATAAGATCTACGGGATATGAGGGTTCCTTAATCAACTATAGGGTATATATTGATGATAAACTGGTTTGTAAAATAAAGAACAAACAGTTTTCTATTCACGATATTGCTGTTGGTGATCATACGGTCTCTGTAGCCAGTGGTGGAATCTCCACTGGAAAGAAATCTCAACCGTTGAAATTTACTGTAGAGGAGGGAAAAATAAACTATATTCAATTTAATAGGGCAGGAAAATTGACCTGTCAGGAAATTATGAAGAGCTCGGCAGAAGAGATTTATAAAAAAGCGACCCGAATCGATAACTGTCTTCCAAAAGAATAGCATCAAAATATAATATCTGACAGACAACTTAAGGAGTACGAAAAGGGAGAATTTTTCAGTTCTTCCTTTTCTAGCGTTCGCTTCTCAATTTATTTCGGTGCATTGCCCCCCAATCGGACAGGGTTTCCAATACACCGCTTAAAGTATCAGCATATGGTGTCAACTGATATTCAACCACCACTGGAGTTTGCGGATGAACCACTCTTTTTACAAAACCATTTATTTCCAGTTCTTTAAGTTCAGCTGATAACACCCGTGCAGATATCCCCTCAACACTTCGCTGGATCTCGTTAAACCGCTTATTGTTCTCACGAAGTGAGACTATAACCCTAAGCTTCCACTTCCCTCCAATCACATAAAGTGCGTCAGAGATAGAAGCCAGTCTGCTTGTGCATTCATTTGAAGTTGGCTGCAGTGTTTCGTGCATAATTAATTGATTTACAGTTTACTAAACAAAATATTAGTGCTAACCTTTTGTATACTACTAATCTTTTGTAAGCAAATGTATATAGATTTGACAACAATAAATCATAAATTCATGAAAAAGATATTGCATGTTATATCAAGTCCAAGAGGCGATGCCTCTTTTAGCATTAAATTAGGAAACGCCATTGTTGAAAAGATTAAGGCAGCTTACCCAGACAGTACCGTTCAGGAAAGCAATCTCCTTGAAAAACACTTTCCACACCTGGAAGAATCGCATTTAGCTTCCTTTTTTACGCCGGCTGAAAATAGAACACCAGAGCTCTTAGCAGCCGTTAAACATTCAGATGAAGCAATTAAAGAAATCATGGAAGCGGATGTGATTGTGATCGGTGCTCCGATTTACAATTACAGTATTCACTCTTCTTTAAAAGCATGGATAGATCATATTGCCAGATCCGGCCTCACTTTCAAATACGATGAAAATGGCCCTGAGGGATTGGTCAAGAACAAAAAAGTTTATATAGCCCTGTCCTCAGGAGCGATTTACTCAGAAGGGCCACTAAAATCAATCGACTATGTTGAACCTTACATGAGAACTATTCTGGGCTTTTTGGGGATGACAGATATCACCGTAATTCGTGCAGAAGGAACCTCATTGCCAGGCATACAGGATCATGCATTGGAAAAAGGAATAGCTAGCGTGCATATCAACTAGTTATATTATTGCTTTCACAATTGTGAAAGCAATAATTATTGACCCTTATTAATCATTCCATGGCGAATGTAAAATGCAATCGCAGAAATTTTTACGATGGAAATTTGGGGTCATATACGCACAAACATCAGCTTTGATATTACCAAAAGTGGTCTCTGTTTTATGTTCAAACCCACTAAAAAAAGTTGGGATGATGTTTTTCTTGAAATCATTACGTGGAAAGGCACTTATGATCTCAATTCTGTTCTCTTCGCTGAGGTGCTCATATCCTTCTCCCATTACATCTAAGCCGACGCCTGAATACATCAGCGCTACTTCGGGTTCCTTGTGTTCTGCAATACCTATCGTAGTATGTAAAGCAATAGTATCCCAAACCAACTGCAAAGATTCTTTCGGTAGGCCATGACTTTTAAGAAAATCGCGCGCGGCGTTAGCTCCGTCTACTTCGAAACGCAGATCAGGGCTGCTGTAGTGTTGTGTTAAACCTAAATCGTGGAATACCGAGCTCACATATAACAACTCCTGATCATATTTTAGCTGGTTTCTTTTTCCATTTAAAGAAGAAAAAAGAAATACCCTTAAAGAGTGATTGTAGATGAATTCTGTTCCATGTTCTAATAAAAGTTCTGTTGCCTGATTGGCAATGCTGCTATCGGGAATGCTTATACCTGCAACCGTTTTTAATTTATTAACTGACATCGTCTTTTTGTTTTCCCAAAGTTACCGCCGTCTTATGGCATAGGGAATGTTAAAATCCGTTAATCACATGTTAAAAGCTGCAAATGTGTAATTGGTTAGATGATCACCTACCAAGGTTTGTAAAAAGCATCCGGTAATCTTTGGGCGATACCTGTACGTTCTTCTTAAAAAAATGACTGAACTGGTCCGGCGTTGCAAAGTTCAATTGAAGTGCAATTTCTTTAATTGGCATAGAGGAGAACTGTAAAGACCTTTTTGCTTCTGCAATAAGCTGTCCATTTATGAGTTCCTTGGCTCCTCTACCACTGCAACGTTTTGATAGATCGGCCAGTTTTCGGGCAGAAATACCTAAAAGTTTCGAGTATTCTGCTACCTCATGTGAGCTTTGATAATGTGCACTTATCAATTCAATAAACTGTCTGTAGAGCTGATTCTCATAATTGTCGATTCCACTTGCAAGGGATGCGTTTACGTTAGCTATTTTTATCATGATAATTTTTAGATAGGCAGCCATTGCATCCAACTTATTGATATATTCTTCTCTTGCGAATTCATTCCATAAAGATTTGAACAGCGAACTAAGTTCTTCATGGTCTTCTTTTATGAGTGGGAGCATTTGGTTTGCAGAGGCATTGTTGAACAGTACAGCCTTACAATTATTGGCGCTTGAAGGAGCTTTTTCCCAAAAGCAATCACCAAAACTGAGCTCGTAACCAGTAAATTTGCTGCCTTTTTTAAAATTTACGACCTGCCCTTTTGAAATTAGAAAAAGTTCGGACGATGAAATTTTAAACGTATGGTCATCTATTTTTAGCGTGCCAAGCCCGGTACTGACAAGAATTATCCGGTTATAAGCAAGCCGAGATGCCGATGGGTGTTCATATTGTCTATCTGCAAAAAAATGGATAGAGAAGGAATCCTTAATCTCTTTTTCTATAAGCGTACTCGACAACATAATTTCTGGAAGGGGTAGTTTTAACAATCTTACACTAAAGGTAGCAAGAATAGTCAAGATCATAATTCATTTGGAAATGATCTTGAGAAACGAATGAAAATTAATTAATATGCTAACTTTAGCTTATTCTCTCCTTATGATAGACAGCATCTTTTATACCGGCAATGATTATGTTCCCCTCATCCTTAGGGTGGTGGCCGGCGTAATCATTTTGCCTTATGGCATGCAAAAGCTCTTTGGATGGTTTCCGCCATTGGGAGGAGGAATAGGCATTAAAGGAACGCTAGCAGATTTTAAAGCTAAGAAGGTTCCTGTATTAATAGCCTGTCTGGTCATTGTTGCCCAGACATTGGGGAGTATAGGACTGATTATTGGATGCCTTGGCAGGGTAGCCGCGCTAGGTAATTTTATCATCTTTGCTGCGGCCATTGTGGTGCACGCCCCTGATGGCTGGGCGATGAACTGGACTGGCAGGAAAAAGGGGGAAGGCATTGAATATTTTATATTGCTCTTATCAATCCTGCTTATCATTATCATTAAGGGGAGTGGCGCATGGTCCGTAGACTACTGGATTACCCATTTTATGAGCAATTTTACAATAGAAAGATGAAAACATTTGTTAAAATAGACCGAATGGTTTATTTTTGCTTCCTCTAATATTTAAGTAATGAATAAGGCAGAGCGGACAAGGAAATTTATTATCGAGAAATCGGCTTCCATTATCAACAGAAAAGGAATGGCCGGTACTTCGCTTAGTGACATCATGGAGGCAACAAAACTGGCCAAAGGTGGTATTTATGGAAACTTCGAAAGTAAGGATGAAATATGTGTAGCGTCCTTTTTATACCTGACAGAGAAGCTTGCCGATCAATTGAATAGAGCTGTGTTGCGTGGAGGAACCGCGAAAGAAAAATTTTTAAATTTATTGGATGCCTATACAGAGATTCAAAACACCGAGGGAGGTTGCCCTATTCTGAACTTTGGCGTTGAGTCTGATGATACCCATCCTAATATGAAAGAATATGTAAAGAAAGCAATCCGGTCCTCGCAAAAAAGATTTTTTGATATCATATCTGATGGTATTGCCCATCATGAAATATCAGCCACGGTGAATCCGAAGAACTTTAGCATAAAAGTTTTTGCCATGATTGAAGGTGCTATTTTGTTCAGAAGGGTATTAGAAAGTGATGAGCAAATGCGAATTATCCACGAGGCCATCAAACTTGAATTTGAGTCGTATTTAATATAATTTTTTTGTCAAATTAAAGACCGATTGGTCTATTTTGTGTGCTGAGTTTTAACAATTAATATAAGAAACAATGTCAAAAGTAATTTTAATCACAGGAGCCTCCAGGGGATTTGGAAAAATCTGGGCAGAGGCATTTCTAAAACGTGGTGATCGGGTAGTAGCTACAGGAAGGAACATCGAAGCGCTTCAGGGCCTGAGCGATCAATTTGGGGATCAGGTATTGCCTGTTCAATTGGATGTTAACGATCGCCAGGCCTGCGTTGAAGCCGTAAATAGGGCGAAGGAACATTTTGGAAGAATTGATGTACTGATCAATAATGCTGGGTATGGACTGTTTGGAGCCGTTGAGGAAACTTCTGAACAAGAAGCAAGGAGCCAAATGGAAACAAATTTCTTTGGCGTGCTTTGGGTAACACAAGCGGTGTTACCGATTATGCGCGCGCAGAAGGCCGGACACATTATTCAGGTATCAAGTTATTTAGGTTTAATAGCAGCTCCGGTATTGGGGATTTACAATGCTTCCAAATTTGCTGTAGAAGGTTTAACTGAAACACTTGCTTTGGAAGTGAAAGCCTTTGGCATTAACGTTTCTTTGGTAGAGCCTAATGGCTATGCAACAGACTGGTCCGGCGAGTCGGCTTTTCAGGCAAAACCAATGGAGATATATGGTCCGGTAAAAGATGCATTTCAGAAAGCGGTGTCCGTTCCTGGTTTTTTTGGACAACCAGCAGCCACTGCAGAAGCCATAATTAAATTAGTAGATGCACCTCATCCACCACTGAGGTTATTGTTAGGGTCATTTGCATATCCTTCGGTAAGAAAAGTTTATGAGGAACGCCTGGCCAGCTTTGAAGAGTGGAAAGCTGTTTCTGAAGCCGCACACGGAAGCAATTGATAGCAGAAAACAATGAAAACTTTAAAAGAAAATCACCAGGGATTTAGTACTGTGCTAGCCCTGTCGTTGATTCCATTGTCGGGATTTGCTACAGATATTTATTTGCCTTCACTTCCGGCGATGGCAAAAGACTTGCATGTTTCAGCATCCGCTATTCAGCTTTCGTTGGTACTATTTATGTTTAGTATAGGCGTAAGCCAGATTTTTATTGGAAGCATATTGGATAGCTTCGGACGTTTTAGGATCGGTATTGTATCACTCGCACTGTTTTCGCTGACCAGTTTTGTTATTGCCATTGTACCCAATATTTATGTTATTTATGCAATGCGTATTATTCAGGGTATCACCATTGCCTTTATTGTAGTAGGAAAGCGTGCCTATTTTGTTGATATCTATTCGGGAGATAAATTAAAGCATTACATCAGCTTGTTTGCCATTATCTGGGCATGTGCTCCCATTATGGCGCCATTTTTAGGGGGATACTTGCAAAGTGTCTTTGGCTGGCAATCTAACTTCTATTTCCTTGGTGTGTTGTCGCTTCTATTTTTAATTTTGGAACTCATCTACAGCGGCGAATCTTTAAAACATTTTTATCCGTTTAAGATCAGGTCAATTGCACAGACTTATAGTGGCATGCTAAAAACACCCGATTTTATCCTTGGTTTGGCGATTATTGGCATTTGCTTTGGCATGGTGGTTATTTACAGTTTGTCGAGCCCCTTTATTATAGAAAGTGTATTTGGTTATTCTGCTGTTACTACGGGCTATAGTTCATTGTTATCTGGTTTTTCTATCATGACTGGTGGGATCATTGCCAAATCGCTTATTAAACAGCCCCTGGCTAAAAAGGTTGTTACCGCTCTTATCGTACAGGTGAGTTTAGTGTTCCTTATGATATTGACAGTTCCTTTTGGTAGTAATATTTATACATTGATAGGCTTCACGATCTGTATACATATGTGCGGTGGTTTTATTTTCAACATCATTTATGGTTATTGCCTTAGCCGCTTTTCAAAAAATGCAGGTGTTGCAAGCGGACTTACCGGTGGTGCCATGTATATGGTTAGCTCGGTATTTAGCTATGGGTTTGCAAATTTATATGCTGTTAAAAGCCAGACTTTACTGGGGATAGCAAACATTTCTTTGATTCTGGTTATGGGCATACTGTTTATTGCTTTTAACCGATACAGAAAGGTACGGGTGAGTAATGAGCTGAAGACTGCTTTTGCCTAACTAAATCCGAAAATGAGGTAATCCAATAAACATTATTGGATTACCTTTTTAAGTATTCCGAGTGCTTCCACCATCTCATTTTGTAACAGGACGATTGTTTGAATTTTGCAAGTATTCATTTGTTCTCTGCAATCATTGCGTTTCCATGAGGGCTTACCTTTGTTTACATAAATTAAAAAGCAATAATCATGGATAAAACAATTCAAAAAGTATGGTTCATTACAGGAGCTTCGAAGGGGTTAGGATTAGCACTTGCAATACAGTTATTGGAACAAGGACAAAAAGTAGCTGCAACTTCAAGAAGCATTGAGGATTTAAAAAATGCGATAGGTGAGGAAAATGACAATTTTCTTCCCTTATCGGTTGATATCAGGAATGAAGAAAATGTTTCATCTGCAATCGAACAGGTGGTTGCGCGCTTCGGGACGGTGGATGTTATTGTTAACAATGCAGGCTATGGCTTAGCGGGCGCACTTGAGGAATTGACAGATGCGGAAAGCAGGCAAAACTTTGATGTTAACGTTTTTGGTTCTTTAAATGTGATTAGAAAAGCAATGCCATATCTGCGTAAACAAGGTTCCGGGCACATATTTAACATCGCATCTATTGGGGGTTTTACAGGGGCTTTCCCAGGCTTTGGAATTTACTGTGCTACAAAATTTGCAGTTCACGGTTTCTCAGAATCATTGAGAGAAGAAGTGAAAAATTTTGGTGTAAAAGTAACGGTAGTATCACCAGGATATTTCAGGACCAATTTTCTAAGTGATTCCTCGCTAAATGTACCATCAAATCAAATGCAGGAGTATGCTGAGGTACGAGCGGTTCAGGCTGCCCACGAACAGGATATTAACGGGAATCAACCTGGTGATCCGAAAAAAGCTGCTGCAGCCTTTATCAGCGTAGCAGACATGGAAAACCCTCCGGTTCATTTGTTTCTTGGTGAGGATGCCTACGAATTTGCCAACGCTAAGATAGCATTTGTACAAAAAGAAATGGAACAGCTGGCATATATTGGTAAGGCCACCGGCTTTGAATAGCAGGTTGACAACAGGTTATTAATTGCAGGAATATCTTTATTTTTGATCAGGTAAAAAACATATGGCTGAAATAGAAACTTTAGAAGATTTTTACAGGCACAAATTCGCAGGCGTTGCCAGCGATGCACAAAAAGCAATTGGCGATTTTAATGCCTTTGTATTGGAAGACATCAGTACTCCGGAAGGAAATTCAACTGTTGAATATGCACGTAGGGATTTTTTCAAGATCAGCCTGGTTACCGGATCCAACCTTTATCATTATGCCGACAAAACGATAAAGATCGATGGTACTGCACTCATCTTTTTCAACCCGCAGGTACCCTATAAAATGGAATGTGCATCGAAGGAAAATAGAGGCTTCTTTTGTATTTTCAAAGAAGCCTTTTATAGTGAAAAATTGAGAGGTAGCTTAAATGACCTCCCCATGTTTACCATTGGTGGAAAACCATGCTATATTCTTGATGAGCAGCAAAAAGAGGAAGTTTCAGTGATCTTTAAAAAGATCATCAAGGAAATGGAATCTGATTATAAATACAAACGGGACCTGTTGTTGAATTATGTAACCGAAATGATCCATTATGCGCTAAAGTTGGAGCCTACCGAAAACCTGTATCATACCAATGATGCCAATGCCAGAATTACTGCTGTATTTTCGGAGCTTCTGGAACGTCAGTTTCCGATTGTATCGGCTGAACAACGATTTAATATGCGTTCGGCCAAAGACTTTGCTGAAAGGCTGTTCGTTCACGTTAACCACCTTAACAGGGCCATAAAAGAGACGACCGGGAAGACGACCAGCTACTATATTGCAAACAGGATTGCAAGCGAAGCTAAAGCGTTGTTGAAACATACAGACTGGAACATTTCTGAAATCAGCTATTGTCTGGGTTTTGAAGAACCCTCGCATTTCAATAATTTTTTCCGGAAACATACCGAGTTGTCACCATCGAAATATAGAACTGCCTAAGGTCACTACCTTTCCAGATGCTTATGCTGCAAACATAAATAAGCCACAACGGCACAACAATACATCATTAAGATCATGGGGTAGGCTGTACCATTGTAAAGTATACTTAGTATTGATGTGATCAAAAAAGCAGATAGGTAACTTACGGCTCCTACCAGTGCAGAAGCTGATCCGCTGAATGATGGAATGGCTCCGATATATAAAGAAGTAGTGTTGGGTAGAATCAAGCCAAGCATAGCTAAAAATATAAAGATCAATGCCAATAAAACAGCGAAAGGCCCATTAAAATATAATACGATTATCATTATTAAACCTGTAACCAATTGGCACATCATTGCAAGTTTTGTGATTTTTTGAACCTCAAAATGTTTCAGCAGTCTGGTGTTGAGTATTCCGGTAGCAATTATTCCTATCGCAAAACCGGAAAACACAAAGCCGAACTGCTTTTTGCTTAACCCATAAATCTGTGTAAATATAAATGGCGAAGCCGTAATAAAGGAGAATGCTGCGCTATTGCTAATGGCTCTTACTATTGCATAATTAATAAATGCGGGATGTTTTATGCAATAGATATAGTTTTTGAATATGACAGGAAGGTAGAATTTTTTATCAGCAGCCGGAGGTTTTCCTGCGGGTAAAATAGTTAAACATCCTATTAGTCCTGCTCCCGAAACAACTGCCATAATTAGAAATAGGTATTTCCAGGTGGATGCTTCGGCTAACATCCCGCCGGCTATTGGCGACAATATTGGCGAAACCCCCATTATGATCTGTAAAACAGTGAATACATGGGCTGCATTTTTGTCCTTATAAATATCACCTACCAATGCCCTGCAGATGACCTGACAAGCGCTTCCTGCAAGCCCCTGGATAAACCTTAGTGTCAGAAATACAGGGAAAGAACTGGTAATTACGCAGCAAATGCTGCAAAGGACATACGCTGCTAACCCCACTCTTAAAGGGGTTTTTCTGCCCCACACATCAGACATGGGACCAATAAACAATTGGCCAAAGGACATGCCGAACAGAAACAATGTTACGGTACCTTCAATACGAACAATTGGTACTTTAAAGTAATTGGCCATTACACCAAATGCCGGTAAATAGATGTCAATGGAGATCGAGCCTATTGCAGTTAAAATACCTAAAGTTAACGTGATCAATAAGGGCTTCGCATTGATTTTCATCGAAATATTGGGTAGCTGAATTTTATGATAAAGCTATACAACTAAATTTACTCATATGAAATTTCTTATGTAAAAATTATGACTTAATTTTCTCGATTAAAAACCTATTTTTATGGCTTGAAAGAAAACAGTTTTTTACAGATCAACATCAAAACGAATCTATAGATATTTACTGTCTGAATTAATTCGGTTATCACTGTTTCGGGGTAAAAGTAATTTTTAATCATGATTGCAAAAAGAATGGAGGGGGTTAGTGAATACTACTTCTCCCAAAAACTTAGGGAGATAGAATCCCTGAATAAAGAAGGCAAAAACATCATTAACTTAGGCATCGGGAGTCCCGATCTCCCACCACATCCGGATGTGATCAGGACATTGCAGGAAGAGGCTGCAAAGCCAGGTGTACATGGTTATCAGGGATACAAAGGCATACCTGCATTGCGACAGGCCTTTGCAGATTGGTATCAAAAGTGGTATCGGGTAACGCTTGATCCTGACACCGAAGTATTGCCCCTGATTGGCTCTAAAGAAGGGATCATGCACATCTGTATGACTTATTTGAATGAGGGTGAGGAAGCATTGATCCCGGATCCCGGTTACCCTACTTATGCCAGTGCAGTTAAACTGGCAGGAGGCAAAGCTGTAACTTATCTCTTACAGGAGGAGCGAAACTGGTATCCCGATCTCCAGGCACTGGCCGCTACGGATTTGAGCAAGGTGAAGCTAATGTTCGTGAATTATCCGCACATGCCTACCGGGCAGCAGGTAAATGCCGGGATGTTTGAAAACCTGATACGCTTTGCAAAAGAAAATCAAATCCTGCTGATACATGATAATCCATACAGCTTCATTCTAAATGATCATCCTGTAAGCCTTTTGGAGGTGCCTGGTGCTAAAGAAGTGGTACTGGAACTGAACTCCTTGAGTAAATCTCATAATATGGCGGGTTGGCGCATCGGTATGCTTTGCGGATCAAAAGAACGGGTTGAAGAGGTGTTGAGGTTTAAAAGTAATATGGATAGCGGAATGTTCCAGCCGCTGCAAATGGCGGCAGCAAAGGCTTTAAGTCTTGGGACTGACTGGTACAATTCTATCAACAGCATCTATTCGCAAAGGAGAGATAAGGTATATCGTATACTTGATATTCTGGGCTGCAGCTATGAGCTTAAACAGGTTGGTTTATTTGTTTGGGCAAAAATACCTGATCATTACCCGGATGCTTATGCCCTTAGCGATGAAATCCTTTACGGAGCAAATGTTTTTCTGACCCCGGGAGGCATATTTGGCAGTCAGGGAAATCGGTACATCCGGATCAGTCTTTGTGGCGATCTTTCCAGGTTTGAGCAGGCGATAGGCCGGATCAGTAACTCGTATAAATAACGCATATACTCACAATAAAAAAAATACCTAAACAGATGAAAATAGCAGTTGTAGGTCTTGGACTTATCGGCGGTTCCATGGCCATGGTGTTAAAGCATAGGGGCTTCGCTTCAAAAGTGATAGGAGTGGATAATCAGCAGACACATACGCAGAAGGCACTGGAACTTGGGATTGTCGATGAAGTGGCTGATCTGGACAGCGCAATAGCAAGCAGCGACCTGGTTATACTTAGTGCTCCGGTAAGCGTATGTGAGAAATTACTACCTCATATCTTAGATCTTGTAACACACCAGGTTGTACTGGATACCGGTTCCACTAAAACCTCTCTTCTGGAGGCCGTAAAGGGGCATGCGAATAGGGGAAGGTATATCGCCACGCACCCCATGTGGGGAACAGAATTCAGTGGCCCGGAAGCGGCAACATTGGATGCGTTCGACGGTCGGGCCAACGTCATTTGTGATGCAGGGGAAAGCGATAAGGATGCTCTTGAAACAGTAGAACGGTTGTATAAATTACTTGGCATGTACAATGTATACATGGGCGGAAAGGATCATGATGTACATGTGGCCTATGTCAGTCATATTTCCCATATTACTTCCTTTGCCCTGGCCAATACGGTGCTGGAAAAAGAGAAAGAAGAAAATGCCATATTTGAACTGGCCAGTGCGGGTTTCGAAAGTACAGTAAGGCTGGCCAAAAGTAGTCCTGCCATGTGGATGCCCATATTTAAACAAAATAAGGAAAACGTACTTGATGTGTTAAATGAACACATTACTCAGCTCAGGAAATTCAAATCCTGCATTGAGAAGGAGAATTGGGCATACCTTACCGAGCTGATGGAACATGCGAATAAAATCAAAGATGTCCTGGACCGGAAACAATAAAAAGTGTGCGCTGACGGAATAAACCATTTTGATATCTTTTTTAAGAGGACATAGCCCGGCTCCAGAGGCCGTCACAGCAGCTTGGCTCGTTTACAGTCTGAGGACAATTGCGCTAAATGTATCTCAAACTAGGGTGCGGTGGAGAAATCCAGCATCATTACTTTGCTGCAACTCATTCTATTGAAGTTGGGCTGGTAGAGTATATACCCATATTCATCCAGAGCCCTGATGGCGCTATGCCAGGTTGCACTGCTGGATACTTTTGCCTGCGGCATGAGCTGCTTGCTTTTTACCCGGATGAAAGCGGGGTGATCGCTTTGAATCCAGTGCCGATAAAGCGCCATGTAAACGGCAATGTGTGTGGTCCTGATTCGTGGGTCGTGTTCGATTTTTTCCAGAAATTGCTTTAAAATAACTGTTGCTTCCATTCTTTCTTGGATATTGTGATTTGCTGACGCCAGTGTTGGCGTGAGCGGTTTGGAATTCTTGTTTGCTAAGACATGGTGGGACCGGACTTTTTTACCCTGGGTCTGGGTGTCTTGTTTTCCAGGGATGTTGCCTGGGAATTTATTTGTTCTTTCCCCTGTTGCTGGTTGAGGTACAATTTATTCAGGTTCATATCGTATACGTCAACACTTTTAAATCGGGGATTGGCGGCCAGGAAATGCTGCTGCAATTGACCATCTTCAACGAAGTTTACCGATTGCAGGTTACCTTTTTGGAGCGATTGCAGCAGTCTTGCAGCTGTTGTTTCGTCCCCAAGTTCTGCAATGGGCAATTTTTCCAATGCTTGCTGCAGATCAAAGCCATAATTGTCCCCAAAAGTCTGGAATTTGTAGTTTCCGTATTTATCGGTTTCCTTAAAGTTCRGCTGTGTCCAGGCATTGTATTTCTCACCTGTAGTGACGTATTTGTCCTGGATCAGGTCTTTCTCCATTTTGCTGTACTCCTTGAAAACGGATCTCCCGCTTAGCAGGTTATAGGCCTCTTTCTGGGTGATGTTGTTCTCCTTGCCGATTTGAAAGGTTTGGCTCATCAGCTCTTGGGAGTGCGGAGGTCTGAATGTGAGTTCATAACGGTTAAAAAAGTACAGGTCGCTTGACTCTGAACGACTGAAATCCAACCTGGAGACCACCACATCATTGCCGAATTCTGTGCGGTTTAAGAGTTGAAATTCTTTGAGTTCTTTGCCGATCTTCTCATTCAGCTGGCTTTCATAGCCTTCACCAAATCCAGTGTATTTGATCTGGTCTTTCAGGAATTCTACATTTTTCTTGTTCATGATTTTTGGATTTAATTAATTAATGTGATTGATTGTCTTTTAACAGTACCTGGTAGCCGGCTTTGAGCCTTGCTTTGATGCGCTTTATTTTTTTTCCGAACAATCCCTTGGCAGTAGTGATGCCTGCCCCGGCAATCTGTGTACTTAGATTCTGCTCCATCCCCATGAGCTGCAGGCCCTGGATGGCATTATCGGAACCCTCTTTGAGCGCATCCGTAATTACGGCTTCGGGTGCATTGATGCCTTCCATACTGTCTTGCAGGTCATATACCACCAGGTCAACAGGGATGATGGCATAGCCAAGCCCGATGCTTTTAATGTGCAGGCTGATTCGCTGGTTGCTGATTTCGCAGCTGCCATAAACCTGATGTCCTTTAGGGATGTGTTGTCCATTCAATACTGCTGAATCCAATAGCCTTAAGGCCACCACGGTACCTTGTTTGACCTTCTGGTCTTTCGCAATGATGGCAGGAATGGCGGTGTAGGTCATTTTAGTGCCTTCGGGCAGAATTGGGTGGGTTTTCTCCTTCAGCAATTCCGGATGCTGAATCTCCTGGATCTTTTCCAGTAGTTGCTGGAGTTGACTGAGCTCGGGATCCTCTTGTTTTTCTTCTTCCACAGCGTCCATCATCGCGCTCAGTTGCTGGAGCTGATGAGTGTTTTCAGCTACGGGAACCGGATTGCTTTTTAAGGTAGTATCCGAAAATTTTTTCTCTGGCTGATTCAGTACCTTGTTAAGCTGTTCCAGCTTTTGATAGACTTGTAGCTCGCCAGGCTCAGGACGATGCCCATTCAGCAGCAAAGGGTCCTGGTCAAATGTCTGCGGGGCGGCTGAACCATTTGACGAATAATAAGGATCTGTTTTAGACTGCTGGGCGAGTCGATTGGAATCGGCGGTTGCCTTTTCATAAAAGCTCATCTTATTGAGCGGCTTTATCGTGTCGTTTTTGGCGTCGGGCAGTTCGGTATTGATGCCAGTAGTGGAAATTCCATGATTTGTAATGCCTTTTCCGCCACCTAGCAGTACGAAAAGGAGTGTGGCAAATGGCACGATGATAACAGGCAGGAAAGTAAAGAACCTGCGTTTGTTGAGAAATTCCGGGGATTTGAGTAGTTGATTCATTTCTGTGGTTTTTTACGTGATTCATAAATTTTTTCCATCAGTAACAGACTGTCCGAAGGCTGGGTCTGGGTGATGGGGGCACTTTTTGTTTGAACAGGAGGAATGGGCTGAGCCTTTAGCCCAGTGTTACCAAGCAGTGTAATGTTCCATGCGGTGAGGAGAATGGCCGCAAGCAGCAACGTGACGATTTTTATTTTCCTCGGCAGGCAATTGAACAAGCGGTTCATTCCATTGGCCCAATGCGTTTGCAGCTTCAGAATTACCGTGCTGATGTTTCTGGCGATAACCTCTTGCAGCATTGCTTTGCGCTGTCCTTCGTTGTTGTTTTTCATGATTAGGGTTGTGTGGTTTTCAGGTCTTTGTTTTCCAGGGTGTTCCAGCGTTCGATTAGAAAGCCATGGGGATTGTTGTCACTACGAATCACCTCCCGGAGATAGCCCGAAGTAATGAGTGTTCTGCGGAGCTGACCGGTCTGGCGGATAATCTGTTGGGTAGCATAGCAGCGAAAGGGGTAAGGGTAGCTCCTGGTATCAATTTTAACGCTATCCACCTGGAGTGATTGGCTGATATTGCCAGCTATCAAACCTGCATAGTAGCCCTTCTCCTCGAGATTGTCGTAGGCATGTTTGGCACTTTGATCAGCCAGATACAGGGACTTGGTGATGTGCTCCTTGATGACTTTATCGTCAGGGCTGAGGCTGAAAAAAAGCTGGTGAAAGGTGGCGACATGATCCCTGGCTTCTACCTCCAAGTTGTCTTTTCTGTTGGAACTCATGGCGCTGACCACCTTGCCGTTGAGCAAAATCAGTACACGATCCTCCGCCCGGGCGACCCGCTGGTCTGAGTGGTAAGTATAGAAACAAGTGAAAGCCAGGTTTGCCAAGACAACCACCAGGCTGAAGGTCCGGATTTGTCTGAAGGCGGTATCAATATTTTTTATTTGCTGAAACATATCGCTGGGATTAATTAAGAGCCAAGTATTTTATCTTGCATGTAACTGCCGGTGTTTCTGGATGATCCGCCAGTGCCCCGATCGGTACCTGAGCCGCCGGCGCTGAGACCGAGTGCTGTACCCATCAGGTGCTGCGCCCCGCTGGCTGCTTTAACGGCGCCCGCGGAGGCAACAGCGGTAGTACCTGCCGCTGCCCCTGAGACCATGCTGGTAATTTGCTGGGTCATGGCGCCAGCCCCGCCGGCATTGACAATGTAACCAGCAACACTGGGAACGGTAAAGTAACCGACAATACCAATCAGCAGGAAGATCAGGTAAGCGGTGTCCGTAGCGCTAAACAGCGTATCTCCATTTTGCTGAATCTCACTGATATCCAGAATGAGCATTTTCTCCTGTACTTTTGCGATGATGCTGCCGAAGATATTGGCCACAGGCAACCACAGAAAGATATTCAGGTAGCGTGCCAGCCAGGAACTCAGTGTACTTTGAAACCCGTCAAATACCGCGATGCCGAATACCAGCGGTCCTAGAATAGCCATGACCACCAGGTTGAAAGTCCGAAGGGTGTTGATGCACAGCGCAGCTGCTTCATACACGACCCGCAGGATTTCACTCATCCATTCTTTCACTGAATTCCTGAAATTGTAGGAGGCCTTTGACATGGCAAAGCGGACTTCATTGCCCAGGCCCTCCAGAATTCCTTCTTCTGCGGGATCCTGGTTGTCATAAGTGTATTTATACCATTTGTCCCGGTCACCCTCACCGGTCGATCCGATGTACATTTTCCAGGCATCGCTTGCCTTGACCTGCTTTTCCTTGGCTTTAAGGAGCCTGGCAATCGCCTGATTGGAGCCGCTCATCATTTCAGCAGTAGCGGTTACCGTAGGTTTCATTACCCCATTGATCATGCTCAGTACCGAAGGGTAGATCATAATGGCAAAGCCCAGCACAAAAGGGCGAAACAGGGGATAGAAGTTGATGGGTTCTGCGTTGGCAATGTGTTTCCATACCCTGGAGCCGATGTACCAAAGGGCTGCGAAACCGGCAATGCCCTGGGCAACGCCGATGAGTTTACTGCATAAGGGCATCATTTCCAGATACAGCTGGTCGAGGACACCATGCAGGCTGTTCATCTCCTGGGCAAGCCCCTGTGCCTGGCAAAATGCCGGCAGTAGTAAAAAAAATAATGGGGCTATTCGTTTTGTCGTTTTTTTCATGTGGATAAGTCTAGGGCCGGATGCCATAAAGCTCACGGCTGGATTGAATGTCTTGATTCGATGCGCTGCGCTGCAGGGAAAGAAGACTGGTCGAAGTATTGAATTTGTTCAAAAAAACTAGCTTTTGCTGCAGCTCCAGATAGATCTGGTCAATGGCAGCGAGCCGCTCCTGGTCTGACATTCGTAGCCGTCCGGCAGTGACGACCGCCAGCAGGTCATTAAGGTTGTCCACACTTTGCTTTAGGAGGCGGTCATAGATTCTGGCGATATACTGCAGCTCATCCGGACTGAAACTGCCACTATGGAGGAAACGCCGGTAAGCGGTTTTGTACTGGCCAACCAGGATCATCTGACCGGAAACAATATCGGCCACCTTTTTATACTTTCTGACCGCCGGGCTAACCTGCATCAGCCCGTCTAAAAAGATCCGATGCAGGTTGAAGTTCCCCTGGGAAAGGTTCCGGACGGTATTGTAGCCGTTGCTGATGAGGGTATAACCTTTTTTCATGTCTTTAAGTATTTTTTTAAACTGGTCAAGTTTTTCAACATTCAGCAGCAATTGCTGCACTTCCTGACTTTGCCCTTTTCCATAATAACAGGTCAGCTGAAGCAGGAATATGAGTAGCAGGATTTTCATAACACCGTATTGAGGTTGCTTAACCTTAGTTCCAAATTGATATTCCTTAATTCGGATGTCCTTTGTTGGTCCAGGGACATACCTTGTTGCACAAAGCTTTCGCAGAAATTTAGATGCGACAACAGCTGGTGATGCAGCTCCCTGAGCCGGTTGATCCGCTGGGCATCGCTGAGTTCCAGTTGATGGTCTTCGGTCAGCTGGTAAGATTCTTCCATTGCCTGCGCACAGGAGCTACGGAGTTTTTGAAAGACCCTTTGCTGATAGGACAGCTCATCGGGAGAAAAACTTTCTTTCTGTACCGCTTCTTTCAGGTAGCTGGCGCTGAGGCGGAATATATGATCCTGGAGCTGGACCATGTCAGCGAGCAGGCTTAGGCTTTTTATGTTGGTACGTGGATTTTTTAACCCCGAAAAATATAGGCTGTGAAGGTTAAAGTCTCCTTTTTTTAATGCACTGATGGTGTTGGTCCCAACTTTAATGATGTTATAGCCCTGCCTGGCAAAACTGAGGTAAACTTGCAGGCCTGCGACCTGTTGCGCCAGGTATCGCCGCTGGGTTTTTTTCTGTTTAAAGAACTCTGCCCAGGTCTGGGCTTTGCCGGCCGATCCAATCAGCAGCAAGAGGGAAAAGGTGAAAAATATGGATTTCATATGTTTAACGGGTTAGGTTTTTTTTGTGTTTTTGCTTTGTTTTTAAACCAGCTGGGGCCACCCAGGCCGCGGCCCAGCTGCATTGCGGTAACTCCGAATGGCTGTTGATCTGCTGATAGTCGTAGTCCCGTGTCAGGCCATTTTGATTCAGGCAGATGATGTCCATGCTTTTGATCAGGAATCCCCTTTGCCGGGTATAATCCAGGCTGAAAATACAGCTGACGCGGTATCCTGCTTTCAGTCTGATGTCCTGGCTGACTAAGGAAAGCTCAGATGGTTTTTTGCCGAGCACTTCATGGGTCAGCATCAGGTATTTCAGACTGTCTGAAAACGTTTTGCCGTCTTGTTGAAAGGTTGCCAGGAACGGTCCGGGGTAGCCTTTCTGAGCAAGCAGATTTTCCAGGTCTGCGACATGCCTTTTGATCCGTTGATGGGCTTCGATGATCATTGCAGTCCGTATAAGCGCTGTATCTGGCGCAGGTCATTCTGGTCCGCTGCCCGGCTAAGGGAGAGGCTGATGTTTTGCTGGTTGAAGTGCAGCAGGTCGAAATAGGCCTGATCTGCCTGGTCTGAGGCCTGCCTGATGAGTTCCAGCCTGGCCGCGTCACTCATCTGGGTTTGAAAGGAATCTACCACCAATAGGAGCTGATCCATTTGCCGGACGCTTTGCTGCAGAATTCCTGCATATACTTTTGCCATATATTCCAGCTCGCCGGGAGAAAAATGTGGATCCTTTTTCAACAGTTGCCAGGCTTTGCGATAAGCCTGCACCAAACGAATCTGGCCAGCGCCAATCGCTTTGACCTGGTGGTAAGCGCTGATGATCTGTTTCACTTTACTCAGCTCTGCAAAGTAGTCCTGGTAAAGGTCCCGCTGCCTCTGGGTCCAGTCGGAAATCTCTCCCAGCTTGACTTTACTCATCGCATTTTCCAATGTCTTCTGCGCATTTTGTAACCAGATGGTTTGATTTTGCATACGCTGGACTTTCAGGTCAATGGCTCTGATGACTTTTTTAACGCCGGTTTTGATGACTTCGGCAATGACCAGCTGAGCCTGGACAGGTTTTGGTTGCAGCAAGCCTGCCAGCAAAACAATGGTGATCAGTAATGTTTTCATAAGTTTAATTGTTGTTTTTGTCTTTCAGCAGCGCTGTTATTCCCGCTTCCATACTACCGTGTTTTTCTGCGGAAGTGCTGACCAGAACCCTTTCCCTTCCTTCGGTGGTGTAGGCATAATATTCTTCGGGACAGAGCTCATTTTTGTAGACCTTAGCCCTTTGTCCGCCAATCTCAATGAAAATCTCCCTGTTGTCCTTATTCACCGAGAGCAGGATCGTTTTGGCCTTATCGGATAGTCCCAGGGCATTTTGGAGTTGGTCAAACTTGTGGAGGAACTTGCGCATGTCCATCAGGATTTTGATGTCAGCATTGTTAATGATGGCATCTTTGATGACCGGTGAACTGATCAAATCATCCAGTTCCTGGGTAATGACAATGGGTACCCCGTTGAATTTGCGGATGGTCTTAAAGGCATACTTCAGGAATTCGGCCATCCCGGACTTGGCGATGGCTTTCCATGCCTCGTCTATGGTGAGTACTTTGCGGACACCCGGTAGCTTGCGCATCTT
Source organism: Pedobacter sp. 10L46_2 (assembly GCF_056395165.1). Classification (NCBI taxonomy): domain Bacteria; kingdom Pseudomonadati; phylum Bacteroidota; class Sphingobacteriia; order Sphingobacteriales; family Sphingobacteriaceae; genus Pedobacter; species Pedobacter sp. 10L46_2. Next base: position 15,520 of record NZ_JBFTIZ010000004.1, on the reverse strand, counting down.
TGAGATGAACAGCTCCATGACAATCAGGGTGACTACGGGGAACAGGATGGGATGATCCTTGATGTTGTCCAGTTCAATGACAATGAAAGGCTGTTGCAACAGGTCCAGGTTTTCCCAGGCATTGAGCAAATAATCAAATTCACCGCCCTGATAGTAGGGACGCAAGACATACAGGAAATTGTCCAGGTCAAAATCCTTATCTTTTACCTTGTGTTGCCTGAGTAAAACGCCATATTGGTTTTGCAGGAAATCATAAAAGGTGTTGAAGCATGGGAATATTTTCTGGTCTTTTTTCAATTCGTCATAATATCCCTGCAGGGCATTAGATAAGGCCACATATTCACTGCGGTTGAAAGGATCGTGTTCCTGTTTCCATAAGGAGATGAGCAGCGCCTTTAAACTTTCTTTTTTTTCGGTATCCAGTACGTTTCCTTCCGCCAGGAAAAAGGGATTGAACCGGATGGGGTTATCCTCGGTGTAAGTGAAATAATAACCTCCGACCAATTCACATAACCCTTTATAACTGCCACCGATGTCCACCGTCACGCAATGTGCTCCCTGCTGGTACAAGGTGCTGAGGATATGGTTGATGGTCATGCTTTTGCCGCCCCCTGAGCTTCCACAGACTAGCATGCCCATATTGGAGGCGATACCCGATGTCCTTGGCTCATCAAACAGGTCTACATAGACGGGTTTGCCGTTTAACCGGTCACTGAAACGGATGCCCTGACCGGGGCTTACACTTCGGTAATTGCTTTCCAGATTTAAAAAGCAGCATGCCTGCTCGGCAAAGGTGTCAAAGGTATCATTCATCGGAAAATCTGCCGCATTTCCAGGAATACCAGCCCACCAGATCTGTCCGGCACCAACCAGCTCAGGTTTGGCTGCCGCATCCATCTGATTGAGCGCAGAGCAGACCTTATTTTTCAGCTCAGGGAGTTCTGCTTTGTTGCCGGTCCAGAGCAGTACATTGAAATGTGCTTTTACTGGCAGGCGCTGCTGAGCGATGGCCTCATTTAAGAATTCATTACTGGCATCCCTGGCAATGGTGTTTTCCCGGGAGTAAGCCGACAGGGATTGCAGGCGCAGTCGTTTATTTTCAATTTTTTTTAAGCTTGCCTGGGGATCATCAACAAACAGGTACTGATTATAAATGTGGTTGCAGGGCAACAGCATCCCCAGCGATCCGGCGAAACCGATAGGAAATTTGGTTTTGTCAGTCGAGAATTTATCATAAGTGATTCTTGGTCCGCACAGATGAGGCAGGTCGGCTGCATCACCCAAAGTATATAGCTGTGCAAACTGGTCGCCAATTTGTATGCCGTCCTCAAAAGAGATGTCTTTATAGAGAAAGTCCCGGGGACGTTCACACAGGCTGCAGTACCTTTCAATTAAGCCTGATTTGCGCCGGTAACTTTCCAGCTCCGGGGCTTTGAGCCTTTTGAGTTTAATGAGGCCACAGTCCTCCATGATGCGCTTGAACTGACTGACCTGGTCCAGAAAGGTGTCAAATGCTGCCGGTTTCAAAAACTCGCCGGGCACAATGGTTTTTTTAAGCAGGTTGCAGAACAGCGAGCTGCTGGTTTTCCTGCCTGCGGGTTTTTTGCAGAGCATGAGGTAGCATTCATGCTGCAGGAATGGCCTGCCCTGGAAATGTCTGGCACTGCTTTCAGCTAAAAATCCTGGAAGATGCTCCTGCACCTGATGGGCACTTTGCAGGAACCAGTCTTGCTTGTGCATCAGGCTGTGTTTGGGCAATACTTTAATGGCTTTGACCCAGCTCTGGTGGAAAGCCTCATATTCTGCATCTGAAAGACTGAAGATCTCCGGAAGCTCCGCCTGGAAGACCAGGGTGAGGTCTCCCTGGCTGGAGAGAATACAGTCATTTTCTATACCCATAATGGGCAGCATGTCGAAAAGGTTTGGTGTCTTGGTGTTCATATGCTTTTTCCTTTCCTACGGGGTTGGATGTAGGATTTTAATTTGGGTGCCTGAGGGGCTAGGTTTTTCTTTTTTTGCAGGTCGACCATTTCCTGATGTGCAAGTTTGGTCAGGGGAGTGGCCATGGCCTGGTGACTCATTTTCATGGGAAAGCGTGATAACAACTCGGTGTCTTCCAGCTTGTAAAGCCTTGCTGCGCCCACGGGATCCAGCAGGATCTCATTAGGCATTTCCAGTAGGACGATTCCTTCCCGAAAGGGCGTTAAAACCGATTCTTTGCTGATCTGTTGTCCCTGTTTGGTATCAAAGAATAAGCGCAGTTTCTCCCCGTCGGCGCTCAGCTCCAGTTCCTTGATCCCGATGCGCGCTGCAGGTTGGGCTACCGGACGCAGTTCCCGCATGCGGACATCAATGATGTAAGGTTTTCCCATCAATGTGATTGTGGGCAATTCACCTTTAAGCCTCCGGTCGATCGCCTCATCAATCATCAGGATGCCCCAGTTGTGGCGGTAACTGGTTTGATTGAAAAGTGCCGGCAGGCTGCTGTCTTTGCCGAATTCTTTTTGCAATACCTCTTTGGGAATGATGATGCGCCGGAGCTGGGGGCTGAGTTCCCGCATGAGCTGCAAATGGGATTTGGCTACTTTTTCAACGATCGCATAGATCATCGAATAAAATCCCCCTTCTTCTTTGAGCTGGGAAAAGGGAATCTTGTTTTCTGGGTAGGCTGCCTGCACAAATTGCTGTTTTTCACTGTCGACATGGAACAGTGAGCCGTCCAGGATAATGCTGATATTGGCTTTCATGAGCGGGTAGGATTTAAGTGTTGAAAGGTAATCCGACTATGATTTTTGATCAGTTTGGGCATTTTTCGTCTGGCGATGGCCTTCATCATGCCATGCTCGCCATAGGTATTGCTCCATTGGTAAACTTTGATCATCAGGATGGCCCCGGTTACCAGAATAAAGGCCATACAGAAATAGGTATTGAGCCCGATCAGGTACAGCAGGACAAGAAGGATTAGCAGCATCAGCATGCCACCGGCAAAATATCCGATGTATTGCGCCTTGAGCCCTTTAAACTCAATGCTTTTATTGATGCCCTTGTTGATGGAATAAACGCTGTTGTTCATGACTTTGATGTTAAGATTTGGTCGTATTCAGGTATTTGTTGATCTGCCGGCAAACCACATAGCGAATCAGTGTGTCGTTAAGTTTTGCCTCACTGAAATGCATGGAATTGAAAATGGGTGTGCATACTGCGATCAGGTGGACAATTTCCTGGGTTAGGGTGCCGTTCTCCCGAAGCTGCAGGTAATCTCCTGTAAATTCTTCTTTCAAAAGATTGCGCAGGTACTGGTATTTAGAAGGCCTTAAGTCGGCAGTAAGCACTTTCATCAAGACCCGGGCAACCAACTCAGGCTCCTCTTCGGTGATGGTAAGGGAGTTGAATGAGGGGAGATGCTTCGCTAGCCTTTCTTCGAGGTATTGATCCAGGGCCCTATGTTGCAGACTGATGATCAGCTCAGGATTGTGCTGTACCAGATAGTTCTCGAGTTGCTTTTTTAACTGCTCTTTCATGGGAATGGAATTAAACGCCGAAGAAAGATTTGATGATGGTCGCTACAACGACCAGGAAGATGCAGCTGCCAAACCAGGCGGCTGCAATTTTGGAGGTGTCCTGGTCACCGTTGCTCCATTTCTGATAGACTTTAACTGCACCGATGAGCCCGAGCAGGGCTCCTACAGCGTACATCAGCTGGACCCCGGATTGGAAATAACTTCTGACTTCGGCGTTTGCCTTTTGAATGCCGGCATTGCCATCCTGGGCACTACTGTACAGGTGGATTAAACAGAGTAGGAGTATTGCCCCGTATTTCTTTAAGTTCAGGGCTTTATGTGGTTTGGGTATTGCTTTCATATCATTTTTTCTTGTTCATGGAATGGAATTTCTGTCGCCCGGTACTTCACCGTACCGGGTGCAGAAATGGCGGCCGTCACGCTGCCCTGTTTTCCTGTTTTTTTGCTAATGCGCTTGGCAGGGGCGGCGGCCAGACTTTATTCCCCTATGCCCGCCAATGGCCAGAGCGGGCATGGGGAATTCCAGCTCAGCGCTACCATAGCTGCTGGAGTTCGGTTTCATCAGGTGGGGAGATTTCTGCTAACTGGCATTCTCTGATGATCATCTCATTGATGGATGGACGAAATGGCGAATCTTTCAGGTCAGGGTAGTCATGGATCACCTTTCTGAGTTTTTCTGTTAAGCTGGTTTCCATGGTTCCTGGCCCCTTCTGGTGGATCTGTGATTTGAGTCCGGCAATCAGGCTTTCGATCCTGTCAAAAGTTTCCTCGTTGTTTTGAGCTGGGGTGATTGGTTGATCAGGGAGGATTTGATTGGCCGGCAGTTGCTGCTCACCTGTAGCAGGCTCAGATGGTTGGGAAGGAATGTTTTTTTTGCCGCTGAGCAGCGCCCTGAGCGCTTGTGGATAAAACCGGATGGCAATCCAGGTATAGTAAACAAGTGTCAGAATAAGGAGTCCGCTAAGGTACTGTGTCCAGGTAACGAGGTTTAACATGTCTGTAATTTTTAGTTTCTGTTTTTCGTCCCTGCTGCAAGATCATTGGTCTTGCAGCGGGCTGATGAAACAAAGGTGGGCAGGCTGGAGAAGTACCAGGGATACATAAGAAAAGCTGTATCCCTGTATCTGCTGGTATTCAAGTCTATAAATTACACGTCATTTATTGCTTAAGCGTTACAGGGAACTTGGTGCCGCAATCAAGCGATAAAGGGCTGACGCTGTTTTTGAAAGAGAGGACACAGCTAATCTCTCAACAAGTATATGTATATAAATCTTAGGGTTATTTTGTTGGCTTCCGATGGGTAGCTGAAAAAATGAGAGACAAAACCATCTGGTTGTTGATATATTTCATTTAGTTCTATATAATTGCCTGAATATTTCAATAACTTTATAGGCAGGGACCAATTCATGACTGATTATAGCGAATTTAATGATTCTGAGCTAGCTAACCTGCTGAAGGAAGGGAATCAGTATGCATATACCGAAATATTTGAGAGATATAAAGGCTTGCTTTACAAACATGCATTTCGTTTGCTCAATGATCAGGAAGAGGCTAACGACATCATTCAGGATCTTTTTTTGACGCTTTGGCAAAAGAAGGCTGAACTTAATTTCAGAACTTCATTGTCTTCCTACCTCTACAGCGCAGTGCGCAATAGGATATTTGACCTGATCAGCCATCAGAAAGTAGCTTCTAAATATCTGGATTCCATCAAAGTTTTTGTCGAGCAGGGCGATTACATTACCGATGAACAGGTTCGTGGAAATGAACTGTCCAGGATTATCGAAAAGGAAATTGCTTCTCTTCCCCCAAAGATGAGAAAAGTCTTCGAATTGAGCCGCCAGGGGGAACTGTCTTATAAAGAGATTGGCAGACAACTGAATATTTCTGATAAAACAGTAAAGCAGCAAGCTTATAATGCAGTAAAAATTCTCAAGCTAAAGATCAATTCTTACCTCTCACTTTTCCCTTTTTTATAATTTTTTTATTTTTCTTCTAATACCTTTCAGGTGGTTCCCCGTCTTAAGGTTATAAAGGGGTAAACAGCCTCTTGCTGATTATGGAAGAAAAGCAAATTACCGAGCTGTTAGAAAAATATAAGAACGGACTACTGGATGACCGGGAAAAGGCAATACTCGAAAGCTGGTATCTTCAGCAGGCGGACAACAGTCCGCATGAGATCAGCGATGATGACCTGAACCATAACCTGGAGCATATCGCCACCGGCCTTCCTTTAAAATACCAAAAGCCTGAATATCAATTGTGGAAACGCGTGGGTTCCGCCGCTGCAATTCTTCTGGTGGCAGGATTGGGCTATTATTTTTTCCGCCCTGAGCAGTTAACTATAACTACTGCTGTAGCTAAAATGCAGGATGTGTCTCCAGGTGCGAACAAGGCTGTTCTCACACTGGGCAATGGCAAAAAGATCAGCATTACAGATGCCAAGGATGGAGAACTGGCCAATCAAGCTGGTATCAGTATTAAAAAGACAGCAGACGGACAATTGGTTTACAGGGTAGATGACGTGGGTACTGCGGGTAAAAATCCTGTATTTAATACCATTGAAACGCCAAGAGGTGGACAGTACCAGATCGTATTGCCTGATGGCACAAAGGTTTGGCTCAATGCAGCTTCAAGCCTCAAATTTCCGGCGAGCTTTTCAGGTTTGGCCAGCAGAAAGGTGGAGCTGAACGGCGAGGCCTATCTTGAAGTAGCCAAGGATAAAAAGCATCCATTTATTGTAAAAACACCACAGCAAGAGGTTGAAGTATTGGGGACCCATTTCAATGTGAATACATACAGCGATGAAGATGCCATAAAAACGACCTTGCTGGAAGGCGCTGTTCTAGTGCACCTGGAAGGACAAAAAGACATCAGGCTTGCGCCAGGACAACAGTCCGCCATTCGCAAAGCCAGTCCTGCAACGGTAAGCGTGGTGGATGTGAATGAGGCCATTGCCTGGAAGAAAGGCAATTTTGAATTTAATAATGAAAATGTATATCAGATCATGCGGAAGGTTGCCAGATGGTATGATGTACAGGTCATTTATGAAGGAGAGATCCCGCTCAGTACGATGGAAGGTACCATGTCCCGGTTCCAGAATGTCTCAAAAATATTGGATATCATGCAAAGTACCGGCCTGGTCAAGTTTAGAATTGAAGGCCGGAAAATATACGTCAGTAAAATATAGGACTTAGGCCAGGCAAGGCATATTTCCGCAAATAACCTAACCATTAACCAAATAAAACATGAAAAGAAAACTACGACAGCCGCATTAACCAAATGCAGAAGGGCCCCGTAAAAACAAAACGTGAAAGTGTTAGAGCACTTCCACGCCAATTGTCAGGGTCACCCTTATCCGGATTTTCATCCTGGAAAAATTGATTAGAATCTAGTGTTAAACCCAAACAGAACAAAAGTATGAATTTAAATGCTTTTCACAAGATGGCAGGGCCCATGCCTGGCCTGCTGTCGAAAATTTTATTCGTTATGCGAATCACCACGTTTTTATTATTTGTAATGCTCATGCAGGTCAGTGCATCAGGCCGTGCCCAGAGAATTACATTGTCCGAAAAAAATGCTTCTTTGAAAAAGGTGATCGAAAAGATCCGCCAGCAAAGCAATTATGATTTTTTCTATATCAAGGATAATCTGAAGTCGGCAAAACCCGTCGACATTCAATTGAATGGCGTCTCGGTTGAAGAAGCGCTTAAGGCCATATTTGCAAACCAACCCCTGGGATATGAACTGAAAGACCGGGTAGTGGTGATCAAAACAAAACCAAGAGCCCTGATCCCAGCATTGACCCCTGTATTTAAATCCGTGGATGTGGGCGGCAGAATTACCGATCAGGCTGGTGTAGCCATTCCGGGAGTAAGTGTAAAGATCAAGAATACGCAGAGAGGGACGGTTACCGACGCCGATGGTAAGTTTCAGCTGAGTCTGATCAAAGGAGATGTCCTGGTGATGAGCTATGTGGGGTTTCAGACAAAGGAGCTTGTTTACGATGGACAATCAACCATTGAGGTGATCATGGAACAAACCAACAACGCGCTTGGAGAGGTAGTGGTGATTGGTTATGGAGCGGTAAAACAGAAAAACCTGACCGGTGCGGTAGTACAGGTGAAAGGTAAGGATTTGAATTCCAGTGTGGCTTCCAGTTTCCAGCAGACTTTGCAAGGAAAGGCTGCTGGGGTTGAAGTGATACAGCCTACAGGACAACCAGGTGCGGGTGTTACCGTGAAAATCAGGAGTAATCCATCTTTTGCCAATGCTGGTGTTTTATATGTAGTGGATGGTGTTCCTGTTAATGATGCTGCGGGACAACCCCATCTGGGCGGGAGCGTTGGTGGCGCGAGATATGTAGAAGATGGGGTGGATAAATCACCTTTGAACTTCATCAATCCAAATGATATTGAATCGGTCCAGTTTTTGAAAGATGCGAGTGCAGCTTCTATTTATGGCGCCAGAGCTGGTGCCGGAGTGGTTTTAATTACCACCAAAAGAGGTGCAGAAGGTAAGGCGAAAATTGAATACACAGGGTCTTATGGCAGTCAGCAGGCAGATAAAATGTACCCGGTTTTTGGTGAACAGGATTACATGACACAACGCAACCTGCTTAAGCAGGAGATTTGGTACAGAGATAATAAAATTGCCCCTTACTATGGAAATGTACAGACAGGTACAGTAACACCGTATACTCCTGTTTTTACACCGTCGCAGATTGATGGGGCATCCAACAACAATCCATCTGCTATGGATGCAATTGTAAGAACGGGCTATACACAACAGCACAACCTGTCTCTTTCCGGTGGTAATGGTAAAACCTCTTATTTTGCGTCTGGAAATTACTTTGACCAGAAAGGTGTAATCATTGGCACCGATTATAAAAGATACAATGGCCGGTTAAATATAGATCAGATCGTTTCTGATAAAATTAAGATTGGTGCAAACATTATTGCTTCCAATTCAGAGGCTGATAATACCGTAACTGGTGGCCAAAATGAGAATGGGGGAATTGTAACGGCTGCAATTTATTGGGCGCCTTCTGTGCCTTTGAGGGGACCAGATGGTAGCTATCCATTAAGTCCTTACTACCCCAATATTCCCAATCCTTTATCTTATGCAACTGTTACAGACAAAACAAAATCTACGCGCTTATTAACCAGTGCATATGGAGAATGGACGATTGTTGAAGGATTGAAAGCGAAGGGAAGCTTTAGTCTGGATCAGTCTAATGCTAAGCGGTCATCTTACTTTCCGACAACCTTTTTATACGGCGCTCAAGCCAATGGGTCTGCAAGTATCTCTCAATCAGATAGTCAGTCTAAATTGTTTGAATATACTTTGTCTTACAACAAGAATCTTTCCGAAAAACACAACCTGAATGCAGTGGCGGGTTATACCTATCAAAGGACAGATACTGAAGGTTTTAATGCTGGTAACCAGAATTTTCTTTCTGATGTTACGCAATACTATTCGCTTCAATCCGGACAAGCCGATAAGCCTACGGTAGGGTCGAGTAAAGGACAATTAACCTGGGCATCATATTTTGCAAGGGCGATTTATACCTACAACGGCAACATCACCGGTATTGTCTGATGAAGCGCTTTTAAGTGCTGTTAAGCAAATCTCTTTCCTGAAATTGCGTGCAGGGTACGGGGAGACCGGAAATAGTTCTTTTGAGGGGGCGGCTTTCCCGAAATACGGTCCAGACCGAAGTGCCTATTTTGGTTCCGGTAGCCTGAATACCGGTGTTTCTTTGACCAGAGCTGCTAATCCAAACCTAACCTGGGAAACTGCTGCCGAAATTAATATTGGATTGGATTATGGTTTGTTTAATGACAGAATTACCGGATCATTTGATTATTACAGCAAGACGATCCGAAACCTAATTGCTTATGTAACTTATCCAACAGGGTTTGTGATTAATGGTGTATATACCAATGCCGGTAAAACCAGGTCTAAGGGCTATGATATATCCTTACAAACTAAGAATATTGTCTCTGAATCCGGAGATGGTTTAACCTGGTCTACGAACCTGACTTTTTCTCACTATTTGAACTATTGGGTGCAAAGGTCTCCTCAAGCCCTGTCGGTATTAGAAAAATATGAGGTGCCATCTGGTAGCGGTGCTTTATTTAATCCCTTCTTGGGTTACCAATCTGTCGGGCTGTTTACAGGTCAGTACGGAACTGCACCAAGCCAGATGCCGGGAATGCTTCCAGGAGGCGTGATTCTTAAAGATATTCATGGTTATGATGCTGCAGGTAATCTTACAGGTCCTGACGGAAAGATCACTGCGGCAGACCAAATGTATATCGGTAACGAGGATCCTCAGTTTAATTTTGGAATAGGCAACAAATTTAGCTATAAGAACTTTGACTTGAATATTTTTATGTCGGGACTTAAACAGAAAAAATGGTCACCTTATCTAAACGGCCGGGCAAATGAAAGAACCACTAATGCTTATGGCTTTAATGCAATGCCCATTTCTACAAGCAGATGGAGCTTTCAAAATACAGGAGGCAATTTTCCAACTTCGTTGCATGATGCCAGTTACGGAGGTTACCAGGATGGTTCTGATTACTGGCTAGTCAATGCAACATTCTTGCGCTGCAGAAATATTACGCTTGGTTATTCACTCCCTGAGCGATTGATGGCAAGACAGCATGTATTCTCTAAGATCAGGCTTTCCTTTGATGTTCAGAATCCTTTTACGATTACCAATTACCCTGGACTTGATCCGGAACTGGATACATCGAATTTTTATCCGATGGTAAAAAGTTATGTGTTTGGTGTTAATGCTTCATTTTAATAATAAAATCGTCATGAAAAATCATATAAATACAAAATTGTCTAAATCATTATTGTCAGCCTGTTTAATGGGAGCTGCTCTTTTTTTAGGCTCTTGTAAGAAAAATTTAGATTATGTCAGTTATGGAGATCTGAATTCTGTAGTTAAAACGGCAGCAGGGGCCGGAGCGGTGACCAGTGCAGCCTATACGGGGCTTGCAGGGGGTGGAGACTGGCAAGGTGGATGGACTGCCGGCACCTATGCCTGGAGAACACAAGCCATGATGACCACGGATGAAGGCGTTTGCGCCTGGGGAGGCGATTGGATAAAACTGAATAGCCTGAATTATAATCCAGACTTTGATTGGGTTACCCATAATTATAAAAACTACATGCCGTACATCTCCAGGATTGCTATTAACCTGGAAGATATACAGAATATCAGCATGGATGAAGCTTTGAAAAAACGTTACATTGCCGAATTAAAGGCGCTCCGTGCACATTATGCTGAGTTGATTTATTTCAATTACGGACCGGTGAACATTGTTACTGATCCAAAAATTGCAGCAGATCCAAATGCCCCGGTTCTGCCCAGACCGGCAAGTTCTGTTACGGTAGCACAGATTGAAAAAGACTATCTGGAAGCCATTGACGTTTTACCCGATCGTTTTACCGGTGGTGATTACGGGCGCTTCTCTAAGGCAGCGGCACTAACGGGCCTGATGAAGCTGTATATGCATGAAAAAGACTGGCAGAAAGCTGTATCAACGGGTATGCGGATCAAAACGATGGGTTATTCATTGCAGGCGAATTACGAGGATAATTTTAGTATAGCCAATAAAGGAGGGGCTTCAACAGAGATCATCTTGGCTATTGTTTGTACACCAACTGGCGGTGATCAGTATACCAATATGTGGCTTGCACATTCTTTGCCAGCAGACTATAAAGATCCATCGGGGGTTAACTTAACCGCCTGGGGTGGATATAAAATGCCCTGGAAAACCTATGATAAATTTGACCACGCAGATAAGAGACTTAAAGTGCTGTTAAGTAAATACCCAACAGGAAAAGATGCGGCTGGTAATGTGATCTATAAGGATGCCAGGGCTGCAGGTGATATTGGGGCGGTACCGATGAAGTTTGCACCTGATCCCTCTAAAGCAAACGCACAGAACAGTGGTGTTGATTTTCCGGTATACCGGTACGCTGATGTGTTGCTTATGCTGGCTGAAAGCATTAACGAAGTCAATGGTGGACCTAATGATGAGGCATATAGTGATATCAATGCGGTTAGAAACAGAGCCGGATTGGCCAATCTGACCTCTGGTTTGTCGAAGGCACAGTTCCTGGCCAAAGTTCAGGATGAGCGTTTATTTGAGTTATGGGCAGAAGGTTGGAGAAAGGACGATCTGATCAGATGGAACCTGTTTATCCAGCGTGCAGCAAACGATGGTTCCGGGACAGCTGAAACTTTTAAAGTATTGCTCCCACTTCCAAGGGTGGTGATCAATCAAAGCAACGGAGTGATTAAACAAAATCCAGGATATAATTAAAATGAGGATTCTATTCTTTTTACTTTTTATCACTGCAGGGGCTATTGCACAGACCCCTGCAGTTCCTTTAAATTTAAAAACCCTGGGTACCAGGAGCTGGATCCGGCTAGAATGGACAGGCCGGGCTGCTGATCAGCTGGGTTTTAAGGTCTATTGGTCTGAGCAAAACCGAAAACCGGCATTGCCGGGCGCAACGATAGGGTCCAATCTGCAGCGCTATTATATACAGGATGTGAAGGAAGAAACCCAGTATTATGTGTGGCTGGAAGCCTATAATAAGACGGGTTCCAGTAAACCTCTTTGTGCTAAAGTAACGACAACGAAAAAATGGCAACTGGATAGGGATGAACTTAGGAACCTGGACATAGCCAGCTCCAGTGCTGTTCCTGACGGGATGGAGGTTTTCTGGAATGATGAGTTCAATGACGATTTGCTGAATAGGAATAAGTGGTCAACAAACTATTATTCCAACATTGATTTTCTCAAAAAAGACAATCTATCGCTAATGCTTCACGATAGTCTGCCTCAGCCTGGAATGAGTTTTAATGGCAGGAGCATTCATTTGTTTACCAATGACGTTGTGCCTGTTCGCAGTTTTTATCCCGCTAGCGGAAGGAAAATCTCTTCCATTCAGACATACGATTGGCGGAAAAATGAGAACTACCTGGACAACAGCAGAGGTGGTTATTTTGAGGTACGGGTTAAAAGGAGCAGCTCGGGTAAGCCACAAGGGGTAAATACAGCCTTTTGGTTTGATTCACCTGGCCCTGATCTGAAATATTATCTTCAGCAGGGGACCCTATTGGATGGCATCTCAGGCATCAGACCTGCAGGGCAGGTTTTTGAAATTGATGTGTTTGAGAACCTGGACGCCCAGTTTGTATTGCACGGACATGTAGATGAGCATGGGGCTTTTCAGCATAACCTCGCTACAGATATTGCCGAAGGCTTTACCCATGTTGACCAATGGGTAACACATGGTGTCCTATGGACGCCCTCGAGCATTAAGCATTACATTAATGGCAAGCTGATTAAAGCTTACGACAATAAAAACCAGATTTATTCGCCCAACCATTTTATGAATGTCTTTTTGGGAAGTTACGGTGCAGGGGGATCAGTTGATATGGAGGTGGATTACATCCGGGGATACCAATGGCCTTTATTGAAAGGAAATGAATTGCCAAACCCAGGGTTTGATGCAAATAAGAATTTGTCGCCCTGGGAAGGAACTGGTGAATTGACTTCAGATGTGAAGCGAAATGGAGATCATGCGCTGCTTTTAAATCCGGGTCAGTACATAGAACAATATGTATACCTCAATCATAGTACAGCCTATCAGCTGGAGCTTTGGATGAAGGGGAAAAGCCATCTTGAGGCAACGGTACAAAACGTTACGCAAGTGTCCGGAGTGCTGGATAAAGGCAGTAAGTTTGAAGTCAGCGGTGCCAATAACTTTAGTGTTAAAACATTAAAGTTTAAAACAGGATCGGAATACCTGAATCATATGAAGACAGTAAAAGTGAGGTTTTTAAATACAGGTAGCTCAACGGTAATATTAGATGATGTTAAGGTCTCAAAGGTAAGGTAGTTCATCAGGCTGATCCGATCGAAAATTAATAGATCTCGGGCGGCGTTGAACCAATATTTAGGGCTTTCAGGAGGTGTCTGGAAACAGACCTTCCTTTTCAAAATGGAGAGATCTCCGTGGAAATTAGCCTTCCCGAATGTCATTGTATTTAAAAGCATACCAGCAAACTGTGAAACTGAGCGGGGCACTGATCCTAAAATTAGTATCTCCAGGTTCGTGCGTCTTCATAGAAGGCATACTGCAAAACAAAGCCCCGGGATTCAACTCGTCAATTTTGAAATTCTGAGCAGTTGAACGATTTAATTCAAATAAATCGCTTGTAAACTGAACTAATAGAAAAGAATATTATGATCTTGTTTTTTGCAACTTTTTAATTATTATATCGATTGGTCCGAAATTTATATGAAGCGATTACTTGATAGGGATAAGGTTGGCTTTTTTGACTATTAATATTTTTAAATACCTGTATTTCAGGTGTTTGTTATTTTATTTTGAGGATTTTATTCGGCATCTTGGATGTATGATGCGTCAAATGAAGTATTCTTTTTATCCTAAATTGCTGATCAGAACGCCTGCGAAGCCATTTTCCAATTTCAGTCCTGAAAGCCTTTCAAGGGTGCTCCTGGACAAAGATTTTCAGCAGGCATTGTTCATGGCTAGTCCTGACTTGTACATCGAGTTGAAGAAACATGGGTTTGCCTATGAATTATTGGCTGTTGAACATCGTATGGCTGCATATAAATATTACAACAGGATGTCCTATAGGGCAACGCCATTTGGTGCATTTGCGTCTGTATCGCTGTTAAACTGGGAGGTGCACGACAAACCTATGCTGCGTGACACAGAGCAACTTTTGATCACTTTTCCTAATTTTGGAGGAGCAGATCCTATTGGTGCCTGGACTGAGGAAACACTCATTTATGTAAACCCATCCATTTATAAGCTTGGGAGTCAATTCCGTTATTTATTTCGCCAGTGCAGCTCCGGGGAGGAGAGATCCACCTTTAAGCTCATGAAGGTTTATAAATCAAGACTACTTGCAAAACTATTGAAATTCCTTGAGCAACCAAGCAATTACAAGGCAGTGCTTAATTTCCTGAGGGAAGGCCTTCAACAGGAAGACGGTCCAGCTTTAATCGCAACATTAATCAAGGCGCAAGTGTTATATCATTCTGCATTGCCACATATTACCGGAAGTTTTTTACAAAAAACAATTGATCCAACTGCCAACAATCAGAAATCCTATTCAATTGCTTTTCACAAGCAACGGGGAAGCCTTTCAGTCAGCTTTCAAGATGACATCCTGGAAGGATTAAAAGTYCTCGATAGATTAGCGCTTGATCAGGAGGGTGCCTTGTCAAATTTTGCTAAAAAATTTATGAAAAGGTTTGAAACTGCGGAGATCCCATTGCTATTGGCCTTAGATCCTCAATACGGAATAAGTTACCTGGGAACGGAGAGATCGGCTATGGAAGAAGGTAACTTAACACGCCCTTCAGATGATAAAAGTCAGAAAAATTTTAAAAAGAACTGGACTGCGGTAAGTGCGTTGCTTTTACAGAAAATGTCTGATGCTGATAAGAAGAGGGCTATCTCCCTTTCGGTGAATGACATTGAGCGACTGCCCATACCCGACAGCGTAAAACACTTTCCCCCCTCATTATGGGTTATGTTCCGGCAAGCAGGATCTTATCTATTTATTGAAAATGCAGGCGGCAATAGTGCGGTGAGCATCGCGGGTAGGTTTTCTCATCATCAGCAAATTCACAATGAGCTGAGAATGATCACTGCAATGGAACAAGCAAAAAATGCTGAGGTTGTGTTCGCAGAGATCGCCGCTATGGATGATTCCGTTTCAGATAACATCAACAGCAGGGCGCACCTCCGGGATTTTGAAATTCCGGTTCTGGTACATGCTGATTTACCAAAAGAGCAAATCATTTCATTGAATGACCTGTATATTAGCGTAGCGGCCGGGCAAGTGATCATGCGTTCTAAACGGTTGAATAAAATTGTTATTCCAAGACTGGCGAGTGCATATAATTACAACCTTAGTAACCTGC
>NZ_JBFTIZ010000003.1:0-47517 GCF_056395165.1 Pedobacter sp. 10L46_2 | reverse complement strand
TGATTAACCAGCCCAACGGTCGCGGTCAAGGCTTCAACAGTGTATTGCTTCTGCCAGGTGCTCTAATTCAACATCCTGGCATCCTGCCAGATCTGCAATAGTTCTGGATACTTTTAGGATACGATCATAAGCCCGGGCGGATAGTCCCAGCTTTTCCATTGCCTGCTTTATCAATACTTGTCCGGCATTATTTATCTTGCAATTGCTGCTTCCATTGAATTATCCGGGGGCAGCAAGCCTTTAAATCCAATCTTTTACCTCGGCTTTTAAACCAGCCGATTGAATAGCGCTTTCAGCCCATCTTAAACTTTCTTTAATGGCATTGTCGGGCAAATCAACAATATGATGCCTGTTTCCCCCTCCAATACTTACTTCTATGGTAGTGGTTAAAGCATTAACCCCGAAAATAGCGCTTCCAAACGTCTTGGTGAGCATAATTTTGCATACAATATTGTACTGCTAAACGATACTGATTTAGACATTAAGTGGCTGAAATTTGTGAAATTTATTGAAATTACATTTTGCCCTGAGGCATCTTTGGCATATTCCTCATCATTTTTGCAGCTGCGGCCGGGTTAGAGAATTGCTTCATCACCTTACGCATATCTTCAAATTGTTTGATCAGTTTGGTTACCTCTTCGATTTTTGTTCCCGAACCTTTGGCAATACGTAAGCGTCTGCTTTGCTGAATGCTATCAGGGTTTTCGCGTTCGAATTTGGTCATCGACTGAATTACTGCCTCAACGCTTTTGAATGCATCATCTTCAATATCCACGTTCTTCATCATTTTGCCAACACCAGGTATCATGCCCATAAGGTCTTTCATGTTACCCATTTTTTTGATCTGCTGGATCTGATTGTAGAAGTCGTTAAAATCAAACTTGTTTTTACGGATTTTCTTTTGAAGTTCGGCAGCTTCTTTTTCGTCGAACTGCTGTTGTGCACGTTCAACAAGGGAAACTACGTCGCCCATGCCCAGGATCCTTGAAGCCATCCTTTCAGGATAGAATACATCAAGAGCTTCCATTTTCTCGCCTGTACCAATAAATTTGATCGGCTTGTTTACTACAGATTTAATTGATAGTGCAGCACCACCGCGGGTATCACCGTCTAATTTTGTTAATACAACTCCGGTAAAGTCTAATCTATCGTTAAATGCTTTTGCCGTGTTAACCGCATCCTGCCCGGTCATGGCATCAACAACAAACAGGATTTCGTGCGGTTTAGTACTGGCTTTTACGGCGGCGATCTCATCCATCATCTGCTCATCTATTGCTAAACGACCGGCCGTATCTATAATGATTACATTATTATTTTGTTTTTTACCTTCAGCAATACCTTCTAAGGCTATGCCAACGGGATCTTTAGAAGCAATGTTCGAATAAACAGGCACTCCAATCTGCTCACCTAAAATCTGCAACTGATCTACTGCAGCAGGGCGATATACGTCGCCAGCTACCAATAGTGGTTTCTTGCCTTTACTTTTAAGGAAGTTGGCTAATTTACCGGTAAATGTAGTTTTACCAGCACCGTTTAACCCGGCAATAAGTATAATAGTAGGATTGTTCTTTAAATCTAATTCCGTTACCTCGCCACCCATTAAAGCGGTAAGTTCATCGTTCATTACCTTAGTAAGTAACTGGCCTGGCGAAACGGCTGTAAGAACATTTAAGCCTAATGCTTTCTCTTTTACCTCATCGGTAAAGCTTTTAGCTGTTTTATAATTTACGTCGGCGTCTAATAAGGCTTTACGGATTTCTTTCATGGTCTCGGCCACGTTGATCTCTGTAATACTTCCTTGTCCTTTTAAAACCTTAAACGCACGGTCTAACTTATCCTGTAAATTTTCAAACATTTTCTTTAATGCTTAGTGTTCAATTTTTTGTGAATTGCAAAGTTATTAATTTTGCATGATACAGATAACAATATCGGTAATCTTTATGTAGAATATTAACGAGGGAAGGTAAATGCCACACCTAGCGCTAGCGCCTGACTCGCCTGAATCTCCGGATCGGAGTCTTTATCAAATAATCCTACGCCCGTAAGTGTCACATTCATTAATCTGTTTATCTGAGATCTTAACTCTACATCTAAACGATGATCAACGTGTACCAAGGGCCTGTCGTACGGAATAAACATTTGGTATCTGGCTTTCAGATTTACATTCTTAAATATTTGCTTGTCAAAATTACTTACGATCTGAAAAGCGAGCTCGTTCTTGAAGTTTTTGCCGCGTTCCACACCATAATTACCTCCATTATACTGTTGATTGACAGTTGTGTCCAGTTTAAATGTCTGTTTTGCAGTACCTGTACCAATCCTTGTTGAAAAATACCCAACAGGCTTATATTCGAAACCGATTGATTCGGTTAAATATCCTGGGGACATGAATTTAGAAACAAGAGAGGCTTGCTCTTCGTTGTTACCGTCTCTATAATAGGCATAACCTCTATCAAACTGCGACTCAAACGTAACCGACCCAAAGAAATACCAGCTTTTAGATAATCTTAAATCTGCTTTATTATCCCAGAAAATCCTATCCCTTGTTTTCTTTTGCAGCTGGTCTTTGTTTTTGACTTTACCATACTCAAGCATTACCTCACTTATATAACCGTAGCCTTCTTTTCTATATTCAGCACGATAGTTAACAAGCCCGCCAACGGCAAGAGAGTTTACTCCCCCGGCTTTCCAGTTGTTTGAAAAACTACCTTGATTGACGTTAATCCCAACAGAGGTTCTTATCTTCCAATAGTTGATTTTTTCGGCAATCACTACCGGTGGAATTTTTACAGGTGTATAGTTCAGTATTCCTGTCCTTGATGGTAAAGGACTACGCTTTAGTTTTATCTCCAGGCCTTTGGTTTCAATAGGCACAGTATCAATCTCCTGAGCGATCAGGCTTGACGAGGTGATAAACAGTAACAAGAGGCAGATATTAAAACTCTTCATTACTACAAAGAAAAACAAAAATGTGACTTATTAAAAGTTTATTAATAAACTAATTGCAAAACTTACTCTTATCTATGGTTTTTTACTGACGAAACGAATCCACGCAAATGCTTTTCTATGAGATAAATACGATAGATCGGCATCAAAACAGTATGCTTCTTTTTCAAAAGGGATATTGAAATAAGCTAAATAATGATTTTTATATCTGATCAGATTGATCAGGTACATTAGTAAATACAAAAAATAAAAAGGAAGAATAAGCAACTCAAGCTGTTGTCTAAAATGTATCCGCTCATGATTAATTAATACCTTATCAACCTTTAGCGTCTTGTTTTTTAGAATGATGAAAGGGAAAATAGCCATTGCATTGGCCGGTAGTTTGGATAATATGAGAAAGAAGGGCCTCAAAACTCTTCTACTTTTATTTTAGGGAGTGGTTGTAATCTAAAAGCAGCCGGATTCCGCTTATAGCTGGCATAGCTGTTCCTTAAATATACAACAAAAGCATAATCTGAAGCGGTTAAAACGAATTGATAAGTAGGTCGGTATTGTTGCATAAAATCTTCCATTTCATAGTCGCCTAATTGCAGTACCTTCTTAACATAATCTGGCGTAAACCTATAATCTATAATCGCCTCATGGTAATCCCGCTCAAGTATTTTTTGAAGATGGCGGGCATTTTTACCATCTCTGCTGAGCAGATTGTAAATTGCATCAATACCCAAACCTGCGCCTCCCAATCCAAGATTAAGCAAATCTTTTGCTTTACCCTTGTCCAGCGCATACTTATACTCTTTTAATGTATTGGCGTGCGATTCTTTAGGAGTATATTTTCGGCCGGTAATAGATACCTCACGTAAGTTAATTCCTAGCGATTTCAATTGAAAGTACACTGCTTTCTGACCATTATGAATAAGCGTATCGACCGCATAACCTTGCAATACTGCATACAGCGTGTCGCCTACGGCAGCATTTATAGAAAACTCGCCCTTTGGGGTATTGTAAATCCCTTCGTCTTTGCTGGCGTTGTAGATGTATACTTTAGCCAGGCGGAGTTTGGAATCTTTGTCGACCACAAAGCCTTTTACCGTATTGGTTTGGGCAGTTGCAGTAAGCGCAATGCAATAAAGGAGTAATAACAGGCTAAAAAATCTCATTGGAGATACAAAACTACAAGATAACTATCTGCGCTTAATAAACATTAACATTATTTAACTAACACAAGCTTTTGCCCAATCTTAATGCCCGTGTCTGCAAGGTTGTTCAGTGCTTTTATATCGTCCACTGAGATGTTAAAGCGTTTTGATATGTTGTAAAGGGTGTCTCCCTGTTTTACCGTGTAAGGATTCTCCAGGGTTGTTGAGCCAACAGGATCAGGAGTGTTAATTACTACAGCAGGGGTACTTATTTTTAATGTATCAGGAGTTTTAATTACTTGTTTTGAAGGAGGTGTAGCCACAGGGGTGAATTTTTTCTTTTCCTGAGGGATGTTCGCGTTGATTTCTGAGAAAACACGGTCTTCGCGTTTTAGTTTTTCATTCTCAGATTCTGGCAGATCATAAAAATATAACTGATACTTTTCGATAGTATTTATCAGCAGATCCGGATACTTAGGGTTTGTAGCATAGCCAGCTTGTTTTAAACCTACAGCCCAGTTTTTATAATCGTTTTTATCAAGCTCAAAAAGAGCACTGTAACGCTTTCTTCTTAAGAATTCAGAATGATCCCTGTAAGATTCTCTGGCATCTTTATAAACCCGAAAACAGTCATTAGCCTTATCGTCGTCTTTATAATATCCCTTTCCTTTCCATTCAGAAGTACATTTGATGCCAAAGTGGTTGTTCGCATATTTTGCTAAACTGCTATTCCCACTTCCCGATTCAATAATGCCCTGGGCAAGTGTAATACTTGCCGGAATGCCATATTTATTCATCTCTTCAATTGCTACGCCTTTAAATTCATCGATATACATTACTGTAGTACGCGATTTATATTCCGGGTTTGCTTTGTCTGCAGCTTTTTCGATTGCTTTATTGTTGCGACTGTACTTTTTTGTTTTACAGGCAGAAAAAAATAGCACTGCGGAGGCCAGGATGATTATTCTTTTGTTCATTATAGTCTAAGTTTTTGTCCGGGTTTAAGTGCAGCGCCTTTTAACCCATTTTTTTTCATTAGTGAGGCTGCGGTTGTTCCCCTCAATTTTGCTATTTTATTCAGGCTATCGCCTCTTTTAACCGTATATGTTGATCTTGAGGTTTTTGCTGATCTGGATCTGGTGGCAACGACAGGTGCAGGTGGTTCAACATAATCGTCGGGCCGTTCATCGTATTGGGAAAGGTCATTTTTTTTAATGATCCCAATGATCTGTGATGCCCATGTTCTGCTTCTGGCATAGCCACCACGCTGTATACCTCTGGCCCAGTTTCTGTAATCAAACTGGTCATATTTCTCGAAAAGTGAAGTAAAGGACGATCGGCTTTTTAAGAATTCCAGAAAGCTATCATAAGACTTCTGAACAGAAGGATAACCCTTATAGGATGAACGGATTTCGGTATTGCTGTTCGCGCCTTTGATCCCGAAATGATTGTTAAGGTATCGGGCAATTTTACTTGTACCAGATGCTGATTCGTGTATGGCAACAGCAAGAATAACACTGGCAGGTATTTTATGTTCCCGCATCAGTGTTTGAGCATATTCAGCATGCTCTGCAATATATTCTGCTGTGGTTTGGGCGCCTACACTAAATGTTATGGAGATAGCACTAAGCCAAACTAACAGTAATGATTTAAACATACCTTATTTTTTTCTGATGATAAATAACCCATCTCTAACAGGCAAAATGAGTTTTTCTACACGGTCATCTGCCGCAATTTTGTCATTAAATGTAGTGATATTTTTAGTGTCTTTATCCTGATTGGTGTTCAGTACTTTTCCACTCCATAGCACATTATCCACTATAATAAGCCCACCAGGCCTGATTCTGTTGAAAACAAGATCATAGTAAGTGCCATTGTTTTTCTTATCAGCATCAATAAACACAAGGTCGAAGGTTTCTTCCAATGAATTCACAGTTTGGGTTGCATCGCCAAGAATGTATTTTATTTTGCTGTTATAGTCAGATTGAGCAAAGTTATGGCGTACCATGTCTTCGAGCTCCTCATTTATATCCAGTGTATAAATAATTCCTGTCTCTGTTAATCCTTCAGCAAGGCAAAGGGTGGCATAGCCGGTAAAGGTGCCGATTTCTAAAATTCGCTTAGGGCTTACCATTTTACTTAAAAAGCTAAGCACCCGTCCCTGATAATGGCCTGAAAGCATGCGTGGCATCAGCACTTTTAAATTGGTCTCTCTATCTATTTTTTGCAGCAACTCGCTTTCTGGTTCACAGTAATTAAGCAAGAGCTGCTGCATGTCATCGCTGATTAAGCTCATATAATTTTAATAAATGCAATCTATAAACGGTGCTGTTCCATAAAATATTGCAAAATAATAGTAGCCGAGATGGTATCTACGCGCTCTTTATTTTGCCGGTCTTGTTTTTTTAATCCGCTTTGCATAATTGCTTGATGGGCTAGTTTAGAAGTAAACCGCTCATCAATCCAATGTTGGGGGATATCAGGAAAGGTTCTTTTTAAGGTTCTGGCAAAGCCTTTTACATGCTGAGCAGACTCAGAAGGAGAACCATCCATTTGCTTTGGATCGCCAAAAACAAAGGCTTCTACCTGTTCTGTTAAAAGATATTTTTTCAGATATTCTATAGCGTCTTTGGGGTGTATGGTATCGAGCCCTGTTGCAATAATTTGCAGGGGGTCTGTAACGGCTAGTCCGATACGCTTGGTTCCATAATCAAATGCTAAAATTCTGGGCATGTGGGCAAAGATAATAAAATCCGGGAGGTACCTGAGCTTGGGCTAATGTAGGACAGATTGGGGCTAGATTCGGGTTTGCTTCGGGAAACAGGTACTTTTACCCGAAGCAAACTCAAATCTGTCTCGAACTAGCGTCGAACCAGCAACATTGTATGCAGGTATTTTGTCAACTTTAATAGCTGTTATAGCCAAGTCTTAAAATTTTGCTATTTTGCACCAAATGCAGTTTAAGAATATCATAGGTCAGGAAGCTATAAAACAGCAGTTGATACAAACATTTGCTGAGAATAGGATAAGTCATGCGCAGTTGTTTCTTTCGTCAGAAGGAAGTGGTGCTTTGCCTTTGGCAATTGCCTATGCTCAATACATTAACTGTCTTGATAAACAGGCTGATGATAGCTGCGGCGAATGTTCTTCGTGCAGAAAATATGAAAGATATATTCACCCTGACTTGCATTTTTCTTACCCGTTTTTTGCTTCTAAAGATGTAAGAACAGCAGTAGATGTTTTAGATGAATGGCGCAGTATGGTGCTTGCCGATCCTTATTTTGACATGGATATTTGGCGATCCAAATTAAGTGCGGAGAATAAACAGGCAAATATTAACATTGCCGAGTGTCATGATATCATCAAAAAATTAAGTTATAAAGCTTTTGAAGCTGAGACGAAAGTACTGATCATGTGGCTGCCCGAATATCTGGATAAAGAAGGAAACTCCTTATTAAAGATTATTGAAGAACCACCGCAAAATACCCTGTTTATTTTAGTTGCAAACAACCAGGAACAGATTCTTTCTACCCTGTTGTCGCGGACGCAGATTGTTAAAATTCCTAAACTGCCACATGCTACTGTTGAAAGTTATTTGATGGATGAATTTGGCTTGTCGGAAAATCAGGCTACAGAATATAGCTTTCTCGCAGATGGGAATTTGATTGAAGCCAAGCAATTGGTGGCCAATACGCAAAATGAAAATGCCGATAAATTTGCCGAATGGTTAAGGATGGGTTACGGCAACAGGGTTTTGGACTTAACCAATTTTGTAGATCAGATTGCGGGCTGGGGAAGAGAAAATCAAAAGAATTTTTTAAAGTACGGGATTAGCTTTTTAAGAGAATGCAGCCTGTTGTTAAGTGGTGCAGAAGAGCTGGTTAAGCTGCCCGGTTCAGCTATGGACACGGCTAAAAGGTTATCGACCCACGTACTTAATCTAAGTATGGCAGATGCCATTATTTCGGAATTGGAAAAGGCGCATTATCATATCGAGAGAAATGCAAATCCTAAAATTCTGTTTTTAGATGTATCTTTACAACTAGTAAAAATAATTAAGTTTAAAACGCTCCCGAAAGGGACTCAATATATATATAGTTAATTATGGGATGTGGAAGTTGTTCTACAGGTGGCGGATGTGCCCCCTCGGGTTGCAAAAGTAATGGCTCTTGCCTTACTGGAGGATGCGGAAAAATGGAAGTTTACGACTGGCTGTCTAATCTTGACATGCCTTCAAATTATATACCTTTTCAAGTAATAGAAGTTAAATTTAAGGGTGCCAGGAAAGAATTTTTCCTGAATAGCGAGAACATCTACCTAGAAATAGGTGAGTTAATTGCTGTTGAGGGCCCTACCGGCGGTTATGATATCGGCCATGTTTCCTTAACGGGAGAATTGGTACGCATGCAAATGAAACGCCGTAAAGCAACTATTGATCAGGTAACCAGAAAAGTTTACAGAAAAGCTACTGAAGCAGACGTTGAAAAATGGAAGATCGCTAAGGCTTTGGAATGGGAAACCATGCATAAAGCACGTACCCTTGCTTTAGATTTACGTCTATCTATGAAAATCAGCGATGTTGATTATCAGGGAGATAAAACTAAGGCTACGTTTTTTTATACCGCAGAGGGTCGTGTTGACTTTAGGGAGCTGATTAAAAAGATGGCCGAAACGTTTAGAATCCGGATTGAAATGCGCCAGATTGGAATGCGTCAGGAAGCCGGAAGGTTAGGAGGAATTGGGTCTTGTGGTCGCGAACTTTGCTGTTCTACATGGTTAACCAATTTCAAAACGGTATCAACAGCTGCGGCCAGATATCAGAACCTTTCTTTAAATACTTTAAAGCTTGCAGGGCAATGTGGCAAGTTAAAATGCTGTTTAAATTATGAACTGGATACCTATTTAGATGCTTTAAAAGACATTCCTGATCGTATTGAAAGCCTGCAAACTGAAATTGGCGTTGCCCGCCACCAAAAAACTGACATCTTTAAAAAGATTATGTGGTTCAGTTATCCTAATACAGAGGATTGGATTCCGCTAAAAGTTGACCGTGTAAAAGAAATCATGGCAATGAATAAACGTGGGCAAAAACCAATTAATCTTAAAGAAGAGGCTGTTGAATTAACTCCGGTAGCTGTTGTAGAGAAAATACCTGATTACGAAAATGTTGTTGGGCAGGATAGTTTAACCCGTTTAGACGATAAGCCTAGAAATAAAGGCAACAAGAACAATAGAAATAATCCTAACAAGGCCAACGAAAATAGAAATAGCGGAAACAGACCTGAAAAGGGACCAAGACCTCCTCAAAATGCTAAACCTGCACAGGGGCCTAAGCCAGCTGTACAAGGTGCCAGACCAGAGAAAGGGCCTAAGCCTGCACAGGGAGCAAAGCCGGTTCAGCATCCGAAAAAAGGTCAACAGCCTAAACCAGTTAATAAGCCAATAGTTCAAGCGGCCGAAGGTACGATCAATGAACAACCTGGTGCGGCCACTGGTCAGCCATCGGCAAACAGGAATAGAAATAGAAACAATAACCGGAGGAAAAAACAAAAGGAAAAGCCTAAGGATGAATAATTTTAAAGTTTTACTGCTGTCCTCAGTTTTAATCGTTTTCTTTTTTAGCGGATGCGATACCAATACGCTCATGGACAGCAACATGTCTATGCCTGCACGTAACTGGAGTTATCCAAATAAGGTTAAAACATTAGTTGAAATTACGGATAGCAGTAAGCCTTATAATATCTATTTTAAATTGCGCCTTACAGCCGATTACAGGTATTCAAATATTTTTGTTCTATTTCACATGAGTGGAGCGGGACAAAATAAGCACACCAGACGGTATGAATATAGGTTAGCGCAGCCCGATGGGCAGTGGAACGGTTCGGGTTCAGGTAATTTGTTTACCTATAATTTGCCTTTGCTTACCAACTATAAATTCCCTGCTGCCGGTAAATATCAGTTGGAAATAGAGCAGAATATGCGGGATAATCCGCTTGCTGAGATCAGTGATGTGGGAATAAAGGTATCTATTTATCAGTAGAGTACAGTTTTTATAAACATTCAAAATATGTTAAAAATCTATTGCTTTAATTTTGTTTTTTGTGAAATAAGTATTAGGTTTAACTAGCGCTTAATCTTCATGAAAAATGCTCTCAAAAAATGTTGAAAGTAATAATCTTGAAAAAGGTAGCATCGCCTTTATAATAAAAAAAATAATCCATCTTTTTTATTATACCAAGTATTTATGTCCTCGTATTGCAAATCAAAAC
The DNA here is from genome assembly GCF_056395165.1 of Pedobacter sp. 10L46_2. NCBI lineage: Bacteria > Pseudomonadati > Bacteroidota > Sphingobacteriia > Sphingobacteriales > Sphingobacteriaceae > Pedobacter > Pedobacter sp. 10L46_2. Next base: position 37,163 of record NZ_JBFTIZ010000003.1, on the reverse strand, counting down.
CCTCAGGTTAATCACTCTGTGAGGAGCAGTACTTTTACGATGATTTATAGTAAAAATTATACTAAAGTTGTTCTAATTTTTTTTATTTCTTTTGTCATATTGATGACCATAGGAGTAATCTACATAGGGCATACAGGCAGATCCGAAACGCTTAACTATCAATTTAATGGAAAGGTTGATAGTGTTAGATATAATATCAAAGGGCAGGCCTATGTCTCAATAAACGGTGTTGAATATTATCTTTTTGATCCTGATTGGAATTTTGATCATAACAGAATTCAAATAGGTGATTCACTGGTTAAGAGAAAGAATTCGATGATAATTGAATTATTTAGACGAAATGTTTTGGTGACTATTGAGGGGAAGGATAATTAATAATAGATTTGTTATACGATGAACTTAAAAATACAAAGGGTATTGCTTTTATATATAGTGGCAATAGGACTCACTATCTCGGCTTGCACATTTAGTCGTACTTATGTGGATAGAGCTGACGATACTCAAGAGGGGAAACAGGTTGTCAATAATTTTTACAATAATATTTCAAACAATAATTACGATGCTCTTGATTTAATGACCAGTGGTGCATTGGTAAATACAGCAGGGAAAAATGCAGTAAGTAAAATAGTGAAACTTATTAATCGTAAGGTTGGTAATTATAAAAGCTATTTGATTGTGGATAGTAATACAACGCGAACCGAAGGAAGTAATAACAAAACAATTTTTAGGTTCAAAGTAAAAGTAGCTTATCAACATGGTACCGTTGATGAAGTAATTGGATTGGAAAAATTAGATGACCTTGATATAAAAGTGATATCTTATAATGCCTATTCAGATTTATTAATACGTTAGAAAATAGTTATACAATTTTTTGAAATGGGCTTATCCGTATGTAGCTATACAGAATAAAAGAGGCGAGATAGTCGTATGGGGTATAATATCGGCCTTCATGCAATTCTTTATCTGAAAATTTCATCGTATTACGAAGGTCAACAAATGCAATATTATAATAGTTTAGGAATCTCTTGAAATAGTATAAGTAAAAAGAATCCCAATATATGGAGATATTTAAACCAGTGCACTACATTTAAATTTTAAGGCAATTGAAAAGAGGAGGCCATGGTTTTATTGACTTCTGTCTCGCTTTTCTCTATAATATGGGAAGCAACTGCTCAAGTGCCATACCTCGGGATCCCTTTAAAAGTATCATATTATCCTTTATAGGGTGCGTTTTTAAGAACTCTTGAGCTTCTGAAGGAGCGGTAAAGAAAACCCCTTTATATTTATCCTTTAGTGCGTAAAAATACTTTCCAATAAAGATCAGTGTTTGTACATTAAGTTGCTCAGCCTGCTTAGCAATAAGCTCATGCTGTTCTGCAGATTCATTGCCCAGTTCAAACATATCTCCGATAATTACAGTTTTTTTGTCGGCAGTTAAAAGAGAAACGTTATTTAGGGCAGCGGTCATACTGCTCGGGTTTGCGTTATAAAAATCACAGATCACAGTATTGTTCTCCGTTTTTGTGATTTGTGAGCGATTGTTGTTAGGGTAGTATCCGGAAAGACCTTTGTTTATTGCTGAAGGAGTAACATCGAAAAATGCCCCAATGCATATGGCCGCCAATATGTTTTCGAAATTGTAAGAGCCTGTTAGATTAACAGATGTTTGGTAGCTGGCCCCTTTGTCTGACCATGAAATTTCAATTAATGGATCTGTTTTGATCAGCTTTCCCGATATTGTATCTGTTGATTCTGTGCCGTAATAGATAACCTTATCAAGATCAGCAGTAGTACTCATTTCCAACAGATAGTGGTTATTTCTATTTATAAACGCAAAACCATGATTGTTCTTTAAATATGCATAAAGTTCTGCTTTTCCTTTTTTAACACCTTCAAATCCTCCAAAGCCATCTAAGTGTGCCATGCCTACATTGGTAATTAAACCGTGAGTAGGCTGCGCTATAGTGCACAGAAACTCTATTTCTTTTTGGTGGTTGGCGCCCATTTCTATTACTGCAATCTCGGTGTCAGTTGTTAGTGATAAAATAGAAAGAGGTACACCAATATGATTGTTTAAGTTTCCTTTGGTGGCAAAGGCATTATATTTTTCTGAAAGAACGGCCTTTATTAGTTCTTTGGTGGTTGTTTTGCCATTACTACCAGTTAAACCTATAACCGGTATATTTAACTGTGAGCGGTGATGTTTGGCAAGATCTTGCAATGTAGTCAGTACATCGGGCACTAAAATGCATTGCTTGCTGGTTTTGTATGAAAGGTTATCTATTATGGCATAGGCAGCACCGTTTGTAAGTGCTTTCTCTGCAAAAGTATTTGCATCAAAATTATCACCCTTTAGGGCAAAAAACAAGCAATCGGGAGTTATATTCCTTGTGTCGGTACATATAACAGGGTGCTTTAGATAATGCTGATAAAGGGATTCGATGGCAGTCATAGATAAAATGAATAATTAATATGGTAAAATTAGTATTTTGGAGTCTTAATTCATCAATATGAGATACTTCTTCCTTTCTTTTTTGTTTTTGCTTGTTGGTTTGAGTGTTGCAGATGCTCAAACAAAGTCTCCGGATGAGTTTTTAGGGTATGCCCTTGGAAGTAAATTTACATCGCACGATAAGGTTGTCGATTATTTTAAGTACATAAGTGGTAAAGAAAAGAACATAAAGATTGTAAGCTATGGCAAAACTTACGAAGGAAGAGAGTTGTTAGTTGCAGTGATATCCTCTAAAGAAAACATAGATGATTTAGAGCAAATCAGGAAATATAATGTAAGTCTGAGTAAGGCAGAATCATTCACAGCACAGAAAGGTAAACAGCCGGCTATATTGTGGTTAAGCTATAATGTACATGGGAACGAGGCCAGCTCTACTGAAACAGCTATGAAAACCATATTTGACCTTGCTGAAGCAAAAACAAGCGACATTAAAGACTGGCTAAAGAATACCGTCATAATTATAGATCCATGCCTTAATCCGGATGGTAGGGAAAGGTATGTGAATTATTTTAACTCGGTTAGCGGACATAAGCCCAATTCTAACCCAATGGCAAGAGAGCATTCTGAGCCTTGGCCCGGTGGTAGGTCGAACCATTATTATTTTGATTTAAACAGAGACTGGGCCTGGCAAACACAAATTGAAACACAGCAACGCCTAAAGTTATATCATGAGTGGATGCCCGAGGTTCATGTGGACTTTCATGAACAAAGTTATAATGAACCCTATTATTTTGCACCTGCGGCCGAACCGATTCATCAGGATGTTACCCCCTGGCAGCGTGAGTTTCAGGTCACTGTTGGGAAAAACAATGCTAAGTATTTTGATGAGAACGGATGGCAGTATTTCACTAAGGAACGCTTTGATCTGCTTTATCCATCGTACGGAGATACGTATCCATTGTACAATGGTGCAGTAGGAATGACTTATGAACAAGGGGGAATTGGGGCCGGACTGTCTGTAGTAACTACTGATGGAGATACGCTTACGCTTAAGGAAAGGATTAGTCACCATTATACTACGGGTATGGCTACTATTGAAACGGTTTCAAAAAATGCCGATAAGCTGGTAAAGGAGTTCAAACTCTATTTTGAAAAAGCGGTTACTAACCCTCCGGGTATTTATAAAACATATATAGTGAAAGCCCAAAACCTGAGTAAAGTTAAAAAGCTTGCTGAGCTCCTAAAAAAGAATGGCATTGCGTATGGGTTTGGATTGGATAAGAACATGCGGGGGTATAATTATGAAACAAAGAAAGTAGAAGGCTTTAAGGTAGATAGGAATGACCTGATTGTAAATCTGCAGCAGCCCAAAGCTGTTTTGGCTAATGTGTTATTTGAACCTCAAACAGCTGTTAATGATTCTAATACCTATGACATTACTGCATGGGCTTTGCCATACGTTTACGGTTTAAAAGCATACGCAAGTAAAGAATCTGTAAAAGGAACTTATCCGGCTTTAGAAGAACCCAAAGAGCAGTCTGAAATAGCAGATAAGCCTTATGCCTGGATTTTTAAGTGGAATTCGATCGAAGATGCGCAGGTGCTTATTGCATTACAGCGGGCAAACATTAAGGTAAGATCGGCTGAACAAGCGTTTACTATTGGTACGAAGGTGTTTCCTGCCGGATCGTTGTTGGTGTACCGAACAGAGAATGAACGGCAGGTAAAGGGGCTTTCGTCTAAGATCGCCAGGATACAAAAAGACCTGAATGCTGTGGTTTATACTTCTGCAAGTGGCTATGTAGATAAGGGAAAGGATTTCGGATCAAATGTTTATCCTATTCTAAATGTACCTAAAGTAGCTATTGTAACAGGTACAGGGATCTCTACTCAAGGTGTTGGTGAGGCATGGCATTTCTTTGAGCAAGAATTGAACTACCCCGTTACCATGATAACGGCTAATAACATAGATAAGTTGGATATTAATAAGATAAATACCTTGATTATGCCAGATGGTAATTACGGGGAAGATATTAACGAGAAATTGGAGAGTTGGATTGAAAACGGTGGGAAAGTAGTTCTGTTTGAAGATGCAATTTCAAGTACGCTGGGGAAAAGACCTTTTAATATTAGGTTGAGAGAGAGTGTAAAAAATGACATAAAGGTTAATGGGGCAAGAAAGTATGGAGAACGCAATCTTGATGATTTGTCGGAAACGATTCCCGGAGCTATTTTTAAAGTTAATCTGGATCAAAGCCACCCAATTTCCGCTGGCTTGGGAGATTATTATTATGCTTTGAAAACGGATGATAAAATCTATGAGCTTTTGAATAAAGATTGGAGTGTAGGTGTCTTAAAATCAAATAGTTATATGTCTGGTGTGGTGGGGAAAGGCGTATTAAAAAAGCTGGATAACGGGATGTTGTTCGGTATTCAATCGGTCTCAAAAGGGACGGTTGTTTATCTTGCGAGTGATATACTTTTCAGGTCGTTCTGGGAAAATGGAAAACAGATGTTTACCAATGCCGTATTTCTGGTTAACTAGATATTATTGAAAATGAGCCTGTTTATGTTGAAATTATAAATCTCCTTAGTTAAACTTTATACTATATAGTGTTAAAATATGTTAAATATTTTGGCAAGATGAGATGTCACTTTGTTTTTTGAACATTTTCCGTGCTTATTGGTTAATATTCAGAATAAAATTTCGTAAAAGCTGTGTTTTTCAATATTCATGATCTGTTTTCTGTGTCATATTTGTGTCATTTAAATTTGGCTATTCTTAAATTATTTATGCTCGCATATCAAATGCGTATATTTAAGCATTATTAACTAACCTAAATTCTAACTTTTTATGAAAAAACTTTTACAAAGTTTGTTCATTTTGGCATTCATAGCAGGCTCTGCTATGGCACAAAATCGAACAATTACTGGTACGGTTACAGACAAGGAAGACGGCAAGCCGCTTCCGGGAGTAACTGTTGTAGTTAAAGGCACAAAAAATGGTACTCAAACTGGAGGCGATGGTAAATACGCATTGTCTGTACCCTCAGCTTCCGCGGAACTTGTTTTCTCTTACTTGGGCTACGTTTCTCAAACAGTAGCTGCTTCTGGAAACACTGTTGATGTTGTTTTACAATCCGATTCTAAATCCTTAACAGAGGTTGTTGTAACAGCCTTGGGTATTAGCAAAACAAAGAAAACAATCGGTTATTCAGAAACTACAGTTAAATCTGAAGATATTAATAAATCGGCCCCGGTAAGTATGTTGGGTGGTTTGCAGGGTAAAGTTGCAGGGGTAACGATATCAAATACTTCAGGTTCACCAGGTGGTTCAACTAAAATTATCCTAAGAGGTTACACCTCAATAAGCGGGGGTAACCAACCTCTATATGTTATTGATGGGGTTCCTTTGGACAATTCAAGCATTGGATCAGACGAGAGCTATGACTTTGGTAATAATGCCAACGATATTAACCCGAACTCTGTAGAAAGCATGAGTATCCTTAAAGGATCTGCCGCTACAGCGTTATACGGATCAAGAGGATCAAACGGTGTAATTTTGATTACTACTAAAAAAGGTACAGCAGGTAAAATGGTTGTTGATTTTTCGCACGCTACAACCATTACGCAAGTGGCATCGGTATTTAAGCCCCAATCTACTTTTGGTCAGGGATGGGATGGTACATTCATCGAATCTGAAAATGGTAACTGGGGTCCTAAGTATGATGGGCAAATGAGAACCTGGGGTGCAATAGTTGATAACTCTCAACTATTAAAACCGTATTCATTCATTAAAAATAATGTTAGAGATGCGTTAACAAACGGAACAGAGTTTAATAGTAATATTTCCTTAAGTGGGGGAAGTGATAAAACTACCTATTATTTTTCTTATGGAAATGTAATGAGTGACGGTTATCTTCCTTCTGATAATGATTCGTATAAAAGGAATAACTTTAGTGTTAAGGCAGCAACTGTAATTGGCAATTTTAACATAGAAGGATCTGTGAACTATGTTTCTAAAACACAAAAATTTGTTGCACAAGGACAAGGTATATCAGGAATTKGTTCTTCGTTTTATGAAGATATTCTGCAAATTCCGCAGGATATTCCAATTAAAGATCTAAGAGATTATAAAAACAAGTTCTTTAATGTAGACAACTACTTTACTCCTTATGCAGAAAATCCATACTATTCTATATATGAGAATGGTAGTCGTTACAAAAATGACCGTATTTATGGGAATGTTAATTTTGGCTTTACTGTAAATGACTGGCTGAAGTTACAATTCCAACAAGGAGCTGATGTTGATAATGCCGGGGATAGACAATGGCACAACAAAAATGCACCAACTTTGGGTAGTTACAATGATGGTGGAAACGTTGAAGGTGCTAAAAGAGCTGCAGATGTTGGTAGAGTGATAGAAGAGTCTATTAAAACTTTTGAATATGACTCTAAACTTAATGCGATATTCAAAAAAACCTTCTCTGATTTCGATATAGACGGAGTAGTTGGGGTTAACTATAATGACAGAGGTTCGCGTTTTCTTACTACAGCTGTAGAAGATCTGGCCATCCCGGGATTCTTTAGTCTTAGTAATTCGGCAAATAAGCCAACTAGTACAGAAACCGAAAGACACAGACGTTTGTTTGGTGCTTATGCTTCTGCAACCTTGGGGTATAAAAACAACCTTTTCTTAACTTTAGCCGGAAGGAACGACTGGTCATCAACATTGGCAACAGGAAACAATAGTTATTTTTATCCTGCAGCGAGTTTGGCATATGTTGTTTCTGAAGCATTTGATATGAAAAGCACTCCAATAAGCTTCCTTAAACTAAGGGCAAGTTATGGAGAAACAGGTAGTGATACTGATCCATACAGGGTTTTTGATGTTTTAAATGCAACCAACGTTACATTAGGTTTTGGTAACATTAGATTTCCGGTAGCTGGAGTGGCAGGATATTCTATTGCAAATACATTAAATAATGTTAACCTTAAACCAGAGCGTGTAAAAGAGTACGAGTTTGGTGGTGATATCAGGTTCTTATCTGATAGAATTGGCTTAGATGTTGCCTACTTTAATAGATTAAGGGTTGATCAAATTTTACCTGTTCCAATTGATCCTGGAAGTGGTTACTTATTCCAGATCTTGAACTTTGGTAAAGTTAGGGTGAGAGGTATTGAGGCAGCACTGAATATCAAACCGGTTAAAACAACTGATTTTAATTGGGACCTAACCTACACGTTTAGCAGGCAGCGCAATATGGTTATGGAGCTACCGGCAGGTTTGGATAAGGTTATTATTAATAATGCATATGATGCAGATTTAGTGGCAATAAAAGGAAAACCACTTGGTGTTTTTCAAGCTCCCGGCCCAGAATACTCTCCTGATGGAAAGATTGTGGTAGATGGAACCGGATTCCCTGTAGTTGCAGCTACAAATAAAGAATATGGCAATATCCAAAGAGATTACTCTATGGGATTAACAAATATGTTTACCTATAAATCTTTTAGTTTAGGCTTTACGCTCGACTATCAAAAAGGTGGGGTATTTTATTCTGGAACAGCAGATTTGTTAAATTTTGTTGGTGCTGATGTTAAATCAACATTTAACGATCGTCGCCCTTTCATTGTTCCTAACTCAGTACAGAAGATTACTGATGCGAATGGAAACCTGATCAGATATGAGGAAAATACGACCCCAATTACAGAAGGTTTGATTGATGATTACTATTATCCAACAACAAATAAAGCAATGGTATATAGTAACCGTATTCTGGATAAAACATTCCTGAAATTAAGAGAAGCCTCATTAAGCTACACCTTGCCGAAAACTATTGCGGGCAAAATAGGCGCAAACAGAGCTATTTTTACTGTTTTTGGAAGAAACCTACTTACCTGGTTACCTGAGTCGAACAGAACAATTGACCCTGAGGTTTCTAACCAGGGTGTTGATTTGGCCAGTGAGTTCGGTGAATTTAGAACGGCTCCTCCAGTAAGGTTCTTCGGAGCATCCTTAAGAGTTACATTTTAATATTTGAACGATGAAAAAAATTAATATACAATATAAACCACTGATTTTATCAGCACTGATTTTCTTAACGTTTGGATGTAAGAAAACATTGGATGTAAATGTTGATCCTAATAACCCGCCAATAGAGCAAGCCTCTCCAGAGGTGTTGTTTCCGTCGGGAATTATGGGGACAGCCGGGATTGTAGGGGGCGAGTTGACAATACTTGGAGGCATATGGTCTCAGTATTGGACTCAATCAAATGCCTCTAATCAATACAAAACAATTGATACTTATAATTTGACTAGAGTCGATCTGAATGGCCCTTATGACAGATTGTTGTCTGGATCACTTGCCGATTTCAATTTGTCTATAAAGCTGGCACAGGAGAGAAGCGATTGGAGATACAATTTAATGGCTACAGTTATGAAAGCCTACACTTATCAGGTACTAGTTGATATTTACGACCAAGTTCCTTATACTGAGGCATTCCAAGGTGCAGCGAACCTACAGCCAAAGTTTGATGATGGCTATAGTATTTATGTTGCTTTATTGGCTGAAATCGATGCAGCCCTGGCTAAAGATTTTTCAGCACCGCTAACAACCAGCCAAGCTAAAGGTGATTTTCTATTTAATGGCGACATGGATAGCTGGGTTCAATTTGCGAATACATTGAAATTAAAAATGTATTTAAGAATGGTGAATGCAAAGCCAGCTGAAGCGCAGGCTGGAATTACCAAGCTTTATGCTGATGGAGCTAACTTTTTAACAATGAGTGCTGGTATTGCTGAGTTTGAAGGAACGCCTAACAATAGTAATCCTTTCTACGAATATAATATCAGAAGATTAAATACAACTACTAACGTCCGAGCAAGTAAAACACTGACTACCTGGTTGGTTAAAAATGGAGATTTAAGAACTGTTACTTATTTTGGAACAGCAACTCCTACGGCAATGCATCAGGGTGATTTTGCTGCAACAGCTCAAGAACAACCATCATATTCATCTGCAACAGTTGCCGCTCAAGATGCAACTGATCCAGTATGGTTTATAAATGAGTCAGAATCTTATTTCATGCAGGCTGAGGCGTTAGAGCGTTATTTTGGCGGTTCAGGAGCAAAAGCTAAATATGATGCCGGAGTAACCGCTGCATTTGCAGAAGCGTCTCAAAGTGGAGGTGCGGCATTTATTGCTCCAGGAGGAAAGTATGCATATAAAAGCGCAGGCTCGTTTGAGGATAAGTTAGAGCAAATTATCGTTCAAAAATGGGCTTCGCTACCAAGATCTGGACATACTATAGAAGCGTTCTTTGAGCAACAAAGAACTGGTTATCCCAAAAACAGCCCGGTTTACTCAACAGATCCGTCTTACGATCCTGAGAACGCCGCCTTACCTAATCATAGAGGAGAATGGGTTTATGCTAAGAATGGGGTTACAGCTGGTAAGTTCCCGAAAAGGTTAGTTTTTCCTGCATCTTCGAGAGATAGAAATAAAAACACGCCAGCTGAAGTTCCAATCTATACAAAAGTTTGGTGGGGAAAATAGGATATTGATTAATAATTTAGAATAGAATCATGAAAAGATATTTAAATATAATTGCTATAGGAATTTTGGTCATGACGTTTCTGTCATGCAAAGACGATTCCTTTAACTATCCTGAAGGAACGGTTGGAATCTCAAAGGTTACTGTTTATCCTATATTAACAGTAAATGGCGACCAATATATGTTTGTGGCCAAGGGTGGGACTTATACTGATCCAGGGGTTGTGGCTAAGGTTGGTGAAGATGAAATCGACGTTAAGACCGACGGACAAGTTAATACTGCAGCTGCAGCGGTTTATACACTTACGTATTCTGCCGCAAACTCTGATGGTTTTTCTGCATCACAGGCTAGATATGTTGTTGTGTATGATACCAAAGCAGATGCTGCCGGGAATGATTATTCGGGTACTTATAAAAGAGCTGGTTTTGCTACTTTTGCGGTATGGGCCAAGGTAGCTCCAGGAGTTTATTTTATTACAAACCCTGGCGGTGCCGTAGGAAATACAGATAAGGTTGTGGCAATCAATCCAACTGGATCGACAATACAAATTCCACCGCAAGGTTCACCTATGGGCGCTTTCAGTTCCACGGTTGGAACAATGAACGGCGGCAGTTACTCATGGGCTTTGGATAATGCCGGATATGGACCTGCTGTTAGATCATTTAGTAAACAATAATCAAAATCATAAGACATGAAAAAATATACATATATACTAGCACTTTTTGTAATAATGCTTTCTGCATGTAAGAAGGATGAAGTTATTGGCGGCACTGCTGTTCAGGACATGTCTGGAGAATGGTGGGTGCAAATAGATGGTGAGGGAGGCTACTATCAGCTTATAACTTATAATACCGCAGATAATTCTTCTACTCAAATGTGGATGGATGCAAGTGGTTTTTGGGCAGGCCCTGGTCAGCATGTATCTTCTAAAATTAATGTGAACGTTCAGGACCTAACATTTTCGGCAGAAAATGCCCCTAATGTAGGAGAATATGAATCTGATGAACCATTAACAATGACAATTACAAATGGTAAGATCATTAAAAATGGCGCTATAGGTCCTTCCTCAAAAGCTGTAACAGATTCGATTTCATTAACAATTAAATTTTCTGATGATCCAGATTCTTATAATCTTAGAGGCTACCATAGAACAAAATTCTCTGGGGATGATCATTAATCCATTCAGATAAATAAAAAAAAGCCAGCCAAAATTGGGCTGGCTTTTTTATTTTAAAGAAGCCGATAGCTTATTTATGCTCAGGCTCATCTTATCCTTATATATTTCTTAGCAGCTAGAATGTTGGGACTTCACCTAGTGTCCTAAAATTGGCCATAGCATAAAGTGCGCCAAAATTATCACGGCATTTCTCTTTAATTCCTATGTAATATTTGCAACAATTTTTAATTCGTTAAAAGTCGGCATTTTTTGATATATTCGAAATCAAATCAACTTTTGCGGATTATATTCGAAATTTTGTTCTCTTTATGGTGTATTTTTTGAATTTTTGATAACATCTCTTCGTGTCATTTTATTGTCATTTGTTTTTGTGGGGCACAATAAAAATATGCTTGCATATCAAAATCGCTATATATTAGGCCATTATTAACTAACCTAAATTTATTATTTTATGAAAAAACTTTTACAAAGTTTGTTCATATTGTTGTTCGTTGCAACTTCTGCAATGGCGCAAGACCGAACAATTACTGGTACGGTTACGGATAAGGAAGATGGAAAACCACTTCCAGGAGTAACTGTGTTGATTAAAGGCTCCAAAGTTGGAACCCAAACAGGTGGAGATGGTAAGTATGCTATCTCTGTACCATCAGGTTCTACCGAATTATCTTTCTCCTACCTAGGCTACACTGTCCAAACACTAGCAATCTCTGGGAGTACCGTTAACGCAGTTCTGGAATCAGATTCTAAAGCCTTAACTGAAGTTGTTGTAACTGCGGTTGGTATAGCAAGGCAGGCTAAGTCTCTTGGTTATTCTGTTACAACTTTAAAGGGAGATGAATTAACAAAGGCTAGAGAAACAAACGTAATCAATTCCCTGGCGGGTAAAGTTTCGGGTGTTAGGGTTACTGCTCAATCAGGAACAGTAGGTGGCTCTTCTAAGATCATCATTCGTGGAGCTTCTTCATTTAACTCGGGTAGTACTTCCAACCAACCGATATTTGTAATCGATGGTTTGCCAGTGGATAATAGTTCACAGCAAGTTAATACCATTTCGACTAGTTCGGTTCCTCAGGGTAGCGCTGGATCAGATTACGGAAATAGAGCCGGAGATTTAAACTCTGACGATATCGAGTCAATGACTGTTCTTAAAGGTGCAGCGGCGACAGCACTTTATGGTGCTCGTGCAAAAAACGGAGCGATTGTAATTACGACGAAAAAAGGTAAAAAGGGACAAACTACCATTACGGTAAATTCTTCTACTCGCTTTGATAATGTATTGAAATTACCTAGTTTTCAAAACGAATATGCCCAAGGTGTTCAAGGTGTATATAGCAGCGGGCCAACTGTCAATAGCTCTAGTTTGAATGGATGGGGACCAAAAATCATTGAAGTACAAGACAAAACTTTTACTAACTACCTTGGTCAACAGATTACATTACAAGCATATCCAGATAACGTAAAGGATTTCTATAATACTGGAAAAACCTATATCAACTCTGTTTCTTTTGACGGTGGCGGCGACTCTGGTGATTATCGCTTTGGTTATACCAATACTACTCAAGACGGTATTATTCCTAATGAAAAGTTGAAAAAGAATGTTGTAAGCTTTAATGCGGGCAGAAATGTTGCGCCAGGGCTTGATGTACGAACAAATGTAAACTACACACGTACTGTAGCAGACGGTCGTCCGGTACAAAGTTCTAACAATCCAAGTGTACTTCAATCAATTGTTTATGGTCTTCCTAGAACGATCGATACAAAGGTGTTAAAAGACAACTATTTCGATCCGGTTACCAAACAACAAATTGCGCTAACACCTACAAGAACTGGTAACAACCCTTATTGGGTAGTTAACAATAACAACTTCTCAAATGTTGTTGATCGTGTATTTGGTAATGCAATAGTAACCTATAAACCTTTGAATTGGTTAACGATTTCAAATAATTTGGGTACTGACTTTTACAACGAATTTAGAAGAGGGGTAACCAGACAAGGAACAATTGGATCTTTGACAGGTGATTTCTATGCAGCAAATATTTACAATAGAATCATTAACAATGACCTGTTGCTTACTGTTGACCAAAAATTAACAGAGGATCTGAGCTTGAAAGTAATTGGTGGATACAATGTCTTTGAAAACTTCTACCGCAGAGACCTTTCAGATGCTCAACAATTAATAGCTGATCAGCTATATAATTATGCAAACGCAGGAAGTGTGGTTACCACAAATACTTCAAATCAGAAACGCATTCAAGGTGTATACGGTGACGTGGGCTTATCTTACAAAGATTATTTGTTTTTAAACGTTACAGGAAGAAATGACTGGTCGTCTACTTTACCTGCGAACAATAGATCATATTTTTATCCGTCTATAAGCTCGAGTTTTGTATTTAGTGAGTTACTTCCAAAGAGCGAATGGTTCAACTATGGTAAATTAAGAGCGAGTTACGCTAACGTAGGTAGTGATACCGATCCTTATCAAGGCGTATTCCAATATTCTCCAATTAGTGCGGCATTTGCTCAATATGGTTACGGTTCTACGTTCCCATTCAATGGAGTACTTGCGTTCAGTAGCCCAGCTACGATTCCGAACCTTAATTTAAAACCACAAAATCAGGCCTCATATGAAGTTGGTGCTGAATTGAGGTTTTTACAAAGTCGTGTTAATTTGGATGTGACTTATTATAATACGAATACTTCTGACCAAATCGTAAGACTTCCATTGCCACAATCGACAGGTTATTCTGCCGCATTATTGAATGCAGGTTCTGTGAAAAACTCTGGTGTAGAGGTTTCGTTGGGATTGATCCCAGTAAAAACACAAGATTTTACTTGGAACATGGATGTTAACTTCTCCAGAAACGTGCAGAAAATCGAATTGCCTTCCAACCTTGCTTCTTATTCACTAGCCAGCGGATGGAGCGGACTTTCAATCAAGGCAGAGTCTGGCAAATCATTTGGTATTTATGGCGTTGCTTGGTTAAGAGATGATGCAGGAAACCTGGTTATTGATGAAGCAACAGGATTGAGGAAAACAGTGAGCGACAAAAGACTAGGTAATATGAGTCCTGATTGGTTAGGTGGAATTAACAATACTTTCTCTTACAAAGGAGCTTCATTGAGCTTCTTGGTAGACATTAGAAAAGGCGGTGTGATCTATTCTAACTCTGTTTCTTCACTAAGAACAAGTGGTTTAGCTAAAGAAACATTGCTAAACAGAGGAAGAGTATTTATTGATAAAGGAGTTGTTGCTTCTGGAAGTACTTTTGTTCCGAATACAACACCGGTAACAAGTATGCAAGATTACTGGGCACAATACACCACTACAAATACTGAAGCAAATATTTTTGATGCTTCTTATGTGAAACTTAGAGAGGTAAGGTTATCATACCAAATTCCAGCTAAGGTTTTCCAAACAAGTGTTAAATTTATTAAAGGAGCTGAGATTGGTGTAGAAGGCAGAAATTTATGGATTATCCATGATAACGTTCCACACATTGATCCCGAGGCTAACTTCTTCGGAACAGAGAGTGTTGCTGAAGGGGTTGAGTTTAACTCAATACCATCAACAAGAACCATTGGTTTCAATATCAGAATTAAGATTTAATGAAAATGAAAAAAATTATATATACGTTTAGTGTCTTAACTATGTTACTGACGCTATCTTCATGCAAGAAATATCTGGATATAAATACAAGTCCAAATACTGCTGAACAGGTTGACCCGAAATTGCTATTCTCTTACGCAACGGTAGCTTATATGAATTTAAGGTCAAGTGGTGATTTGTACATTCCAATAGGATTAGCGGGTCAGTCTTTAAATGCTGGTGGAAACAACCCAACAGGTTGGTCTGGTGGTGACCCTAGTCCTGATATTTATACTTTTTCTGCAAACTTTTTCAATAACACCTGGGTATCTCTGTATGTTAGGGGTGGCGCAAACCTTCAGCAAGCGATAAAGCTTTCAGAAGCTGCATCTCCTGCAAATAATAATGCGGCAGCACAAAGTAAAGTATTGTTGGCGATGATGGTTTATGACATCACTACTACGTTTGGAGATGTTCCATTTACAGAAGCCTGGAAGGCAGAGATTCTATATCCTAAGTTTGACGATCAGAAAACAGTGTTGGAAGGAACACTGGCACTTCTTGATCAGGCATTAGCACAGTTTGATGAGGCAAGCCCATTAAAAATTGGAGCTAATAATGATGGGTATGATCTGCTTTACAAAGGAGATATCGCTAAATGGAAGAAACTAGCTAAATCTTTGAAGCTGCGTACCTTATTAACAATGGTGGATAAAGATCCTTCTAAAGCTGCGGCTATTGGAACATTGGTAAATGACGCTGCACAAGCGATGGTAAATGGTGTAACAGATAATGTTGCCATACCATACCAGGACGTTCCTAATAAGAGAAACCCGAAATATGCAATTAGCCTTCAATACAATGGTGGAAAGAACTTCTTCTTTGCCAGCAAGCCAGTTGTTGATATTATGAATGCTGCTCCATCTGTTGATCCTCGTCTTCCGAAGTTTTTTGATAAGCCTGCAGGGCAAGCAACGTATATTGGTGTTGTACCTGGAGCAGACGCAGTTGATGCTATTAATCCGAGGATTGCTGCTTCTTTGCACTCTCCTGCTGCACCAGAAGTGATGTATACTTATCAAGAGCAGTTATTTGCAGAAGCCGAAGTGTATGCAAGAGGATTGGGAGTTCCAGTAGATTTGGGTAAGGCGAATACGTTATTTAAACAAGGGCTCGCAGAATCATGTAAATTCTTTGGTGTGAGCGCTACCGAGGCGGGTGTATTCTCAACATCTTTTCCAGCGTTTAGCGGACAAGCTAATGCGGTGTTGACAATTCATGAACAACAATGGGTTGATAAAATGGATCGAGGTCTAGATGCCTTTACGCAATGGAGAAGATCTGGAACGGACGGAAGTGAAGTTCCTGTGCTTACACTACCTATAGGTGCACCTGCCGGTCCAATCTTTAGAAGGTTTGAATATCCAATTACGAATGAGATATCTAATAACCCTAATGCGCCGAAAACAACTGTAAGGTATAACGAAAAAATGTGGTTTGATTTATAATAGAAATATGAAAAAGCTTATAATATTACTCTCTCTGACTGCAGTATTTTTCCTGCAGTCATGTGAAAAGAAAGGTCCTGGAGATAACTATGATTTCAGTAATAGCCTTCCTGCTTATGTAGCACTAACTAGTACAGCAACAAAGACTATCAAGGAAGGTGCATCAGGAACATTCACATTTACCTTAAGAACATCAATTCAGCAAACAGTTAAAGTTACCTACAAAGTTGAAGGGGCATTAAATTTGCCTAATCAAACGGTTACAATTGCCAGGGATGCACTGACTTCTGTAGCAACTGTTGCTGTTCCAGTAGGAGTTATTGTAGCTCCAGCAACCACTGCTACTGCTACATTAACTTTAGTTAGTGCTGCAACCGCAGACGGAAATGCGCTGACAATTGGCTCTAAAAATGATGCTAGCAGTCAAAAAGTAACAATTAACATTACGAAATAGAAGTTAAAGTTTTAACATAAGGGTTGTTCAATTAATGAACAACCCTTTTTTACCTACTACCACTGCCCGGTTATCATCCATATGCCCAATAGGGAAATTAAACCATACCGGATACTCATATTCCTTCACTACTTCCCATATTATTTCTTCAGGCGATTGTCCAAAAGGAATTTTCTCTTCAGGCAACTCATTAAAAGCCCCAACAATTAATCCTTTTAGTTTATTCAGTTTTCCTGCCCGCTTCAGCATGTGCATCATGCGATCTATTGCTGCCGGACGTTCCCCTATATCTTCAATAAATAAGATCTTATCCTCATAGTCGACTTCAGAAGCTGAACCAATCGTCATCACCAATAAAGTAAGGTTACCACCTATCAAAATCCCTTGCATATATCCCTCGCGATTCAATGGTGATGGATGGTAATCATACCTTATTTCCTCACCAAATAGCGCAGCCTTCAAAGAAGCTAAAGACTCGGGTGTGGCCTCGTTAAACGTATAAGGCATCTGTCCATGGATACTTTGAATGCCATATTGAGCGTAGATGTGACAAAGCAATACTGTGATGTCGCTGAAGCCGACAAGCCATTTGGGATACTCAACAAATGTGCTAAAGTCAAGATCATCTACAATTCGAATACAACCATACCCCCCTCGTCCAGCAATGATTGCTTTCACAGTGGGGTCATCTAAAAAAAATTGAATATCCTCTGTACGCAGAACATCATCACCAGCAAACTGGTGGTGCTCAGCATGAACGGTCTTCCCGATAATTACTTCCAAGCCCCAGGATTCGAAGAGTTGTACCGCTGAGTCTATACCTCTTGGAAGTTTGCTTGCTGGGCAGACAATCGCAATTTTGTCGCCTTTTTTTAAATATGCTGGCTGTTTAATCATTAATAAAACACTTATCTTTGACAAAATAATAAAAATAGTTTTGGATAACAGTAAAATAAAKAGATATACCGTTACGGCTGCGCTGCCCTATACAAACGGACCTGTACATATTGGACATCTTGCCGGCGTTTACCTACCTGCAGATACCTATGTAAGGTATTTGCGCTCGAATAAAAGAGATGTAAAGTTTATTTGCGGATCTGACGAAAATGGAGTTCCGATTACCTTAAAGGCAAAAAAAGAAGGAACTACCCCGCAGGCTATAGTAGATAAATACCACAAAATTATTGGCGATTCCTTTAAAGAACTTGGTGTTTCTTTCGACATTTATCACCGTACATCTTCTTTAATGCATCATCAAACTGCTTCAGATTTCTTTGAAACACTATATAATAAAGGCGTTTTTACGGAAGAAGTAACTGAACAGTACTACGATGAAAAGGCACAGACTTTTTTGGCCGACAGGTACATTACTGGTACTTGTCCTAAATGTGGAAATGAAAATGCCTACGGCGATCAGTGTGAAAATTGCGGAAGTACTTTAAATGCAACGGATCTTATCAATCCTAAATCTACTTTATCTGGAGAGAAACCAGTACGCAAAGAAACAAAGAACTGGTTTTTGCCGCTTGATAAATACGAGGATCAATTAAGAATCTACATTGAAAGCCACAAAGAGTGGAGACCAAATGTATACGGACAATGCCAAAGCTGGCTTAATGCGGGCCTACAGCCTCGTGCGATGACCAGAGATTTGGATTGGGGTATTAAAGTTCCGGTTAAAGGTGCAGAAGGTAAAGTTTTGTACGTATGGTTTGATGCGCCTATTGGCTATATTTCGGCAACAAAAGAGCTATTTGAATATGCTCGTTTGGGTATCTGGAACCCTAAAGCTGAAGAATATTACATTAACCAAAACGAGGTAGAAAATGGCAACTGGGAACAATACTGGAAAGATGATGAAACCAAGCTTGTTCACTTTATAGGTAAAGATAATATCGTATTCCATTGTGTTATTTTCCCCGCAATGTTAATGGCCCACGGCGATTATATATTGGCGGATAATGTACCTGCAAATGAGTTCCTGAATCTGGAAGGTCAAAAAATATCGACCTCTAAAAATTGGGCAGTTTGGCTTGATGAATATTTGGTTGAATTTAAAGATAAGCAGGATGTTTTGCGTTACGTTTTAACTGCTACAGCACCTGAAACAAAAGATAACGACTTTACCTGGAAAGATTTTCAGGCAAGAAATAACAATGAACTGGTTGCCATTTTAGGTAACTTCATTAATAGGGTGGTAGTTTTAACCCATAAGTATTTCGGAGGGAAAGTTCCAATGTGCATGACTAAAACTCCGGAAGATCAGCAAGTGATTGATGATTTGGCTGCGTACCCTGCAAAAATCAGCGCTTCGATTGAAAATTATCGCTTCAGAGAGGCTTTATCGGAGGTAATGAATGTTGCTCGCTTAGGTAATAAATACCTGGCAGAAACGGAGCCCTGGAAGGTAATTAAAACAGATGAAGATCGTGTTCGTACCATCTTAAATATCAGTTTGCAAATTGCTGCTACTATAGAAATTTTGATTGAACCGTTTTTACCATTTACTGCCGATAAATTGCAGAAAATGTTGAACTACGGCGGTCATTTATGGGAAGATGCCGGTAAAATGGGCTTGTTGAAACGCGGACATCAGCTTAATGAGCCTGTGTTACTATTTGATAAAATCGAAGACGAAACTGTACAAGCTCAAATAGATAAACTTAACAAGAGCAAAGCTGATAATGTTGCTGCAACAGCAACAGTTGAGCCTGCTAAGGAAAACATCCAATTTGAACAGTTTACAGCAATTGATATCAGGGTAGCTACAATTGTAGCAGCAGAAAAGGTTGAAAAGACCAAAAAGCTATTAAAGCTAACGCTTGATACAGGTATAGATCAAAGAACGGTTGTTTCTGGCATCGCCGAATATTATAAACCAGAAGAAATAATTGGGAAACAGGTTAGTTTGGTTGTAAACCTTGCCCCTCGTGAAATTAAGGGTATTCTATCTCAGGGAATGATCTTAATGTCTGAAGATTCGGATGGCAAACTGGCTTTTGTATCGCCAGTACAAAATCATAGCAATGGTAGTGTGATTCGATAATCGAATCACACTATTATTTTACATTGAATGACATTTCTCTCCAGCCGTCAGTTGCATCCGGATTTACTGTTCCTGGAATTATAAAGGCTTTTAATATAGCCGCTGGATTAAAGGATTTACTATTAATTCCTAAGTTCCCGGCAAAGGTCTTTGTGTAATAACGAAGCGTAACCGTTATTACACAAAGGCATCCGGCTTGGGTATCAAAACTGAATTCTGTAGCGGGTACAGTAAGCGGTTTGTATTCATATCTTATTTCAATAGATTGTGTTTCCTATTTCCGGCATCTATAATTTTCCATATCAAATAATGCCACCTGAAAAGCTAAAATGCAATTGTTCCCCTCGGTGGGGAACTTAAGGTCTTTTGGGATGTGCATTTCAGGCAAGGCTATTTTAATGGCCTCACCGGTTGTTGTAACCGTGGGTTGGGCAAACAAAAGCCTTCTTACCGGAGAATCTATATTAAACTCAAAACCATTAAGCTTATCAAATACAGCATTTGAAAAATCAGATGTTTGTGATTCACGGATCAAAGCTGAATTCAGTATCAGAGCATTTTCTCCGGTAAATCGCGAGATGGCCATACTATCATGTTCGCCAATAGTTTGCGAAAGGAGCACTCTGATGTCAGATGCCAGGTTACTGGCTTTGCCAAAAATACCCGCCGCTTTTTTAGTCGCAACAGTTTATCTTATCTTTTTCTTGGATTTGCCCTGAACTATTTGTGTTTTGCCGACTTTTTTAAAAACAGAGTCGCCAACTAGCCCCCTAATGTATTTGCCGTCAAGTCTTCCCATCGTTTGGTGGTTTAAAATTAAACGCGCAGAATAGTTCGGTTACGGAAAAATAAAATTAGAATTTACTGATAATGAGTGGTATATCCAAGTTTTTATTGGCAAAACATGGACTGGACATGGACTTACCATGAACTCAACATGGACTAACTAGAATAGAAGCTAGGTTTAGGCTACTAAATTTTTACAAAATGCACTTTTCTTTGTCCTTTTTGATAAAAAGGCTGACCGGGAGAAGGATGTTGACTGCCAAAAAGTAC
This sequence comes from Pedobacter sp. 10L46_2, assembly GCF_056395165.1. Classification (NCBI taxonomy): domain Bacteria; kingdom Pseudomonadati; phylum Bacteroidota; class Sphingobacteriia; order Sphingobacteriales; family Sphingobacteriaceae; genus Pedobacter; species Pedobacter sp. 10L46_2. The sequence goes on along the minus strand of NZ_JBFTIZ010000003.1, from coordinate 16,330 downwards.
ATTTGATTTATCAGATTCTCTATTTCTTCCGCACCCTTAACCAATAATTTTGAAGATTAGGGCATTTGCTAACGAAATATTAAAGATAATCAATTATGGGATTGCGGGGTGGAACTGATAAACTATTCTTATTATGAAAAATTATCTCAAAATAATTGAAATAAATGAATACTCAAAAACGCCGAAGTATCTTCAGATTTTCGATTCTATACTGAATGCTATTAAAACCAGCGAGATAGATGTTAATGATGTACTGCCCTCCATTAACTATTTAAGTGAAAGCCTTGAGGTTGGAAGAAATACAATTGAACGGGCTTATTTGGGCTTAAAGAAGTTTGGAGTTGTAGATTCCGTGCCAGGGAAAGGCTATTTTGTATCGAATGCTGAATTTGAGCAACCTTTCAAAATTTTGCTCCTCTTTAATAAACTAAGCGACCATAAGAAAATCATATATGATGCCTTTACTGCTAAACTAGGACATGATGTATCCATAGATTTTTATGTTTACAATAACAATTTTAGTCAGTTCAGAAAAATTCTTGAAAATAAGCCAGATCGTTATAACAAGGTTGTGATTATTCCGCATTTCTTTAATGAACATGACAAAGCTTACGCATTGATAAACAGCTTGCCAAAAGAGAAACTGGTATTGGTTGACAAGCTGATCCCGGAAATATCTGGTGATTTCTGTACGGTATACGAGGATTTCGAAAATGATATATCTTATGCACTTGAAGAACTTAAAGTAAGATTGAGTAACTATCATACTATTAAAATTATTTTTCCTTCTAAAAGTTACTATTCCACAAAGATCTTRACCGGCTTTACTGATTTTTGCCTGAAGTATGCTTTTAACTATGAGGTATTGTCAGATTTGAAAAGTGAGACATTTGTACCGGGAACGGCATATATTAATTTGAGGGAAGACCATTTGGTTGAACTTGTAGAAAAAATAGTGAATAATGAACTCAAAATTGGTTCTGAGATAGGGGTCATATCTTATAACGAGACACCGATAAAGAAGCTAATCCTCTCAGGAATTACAACCATATCGACCAATTTTGCAATGATGGGTGAAGCCGCAGCAAACATGGTTCTTGATAATTTAAAGGGGCATTTGGCAATTCCTTTTAAAGTTACGGCAAGGAATTCATTGTGAAACAGATAGATGGTGCTAGCGTAAGTGTATCTGCATCAGACAGAACAGGTTGCGGATGATGCTTGCAAAAACTATTATTGTATTAACCAAATACAAACCAAACAGTATGCGTCCTCTCATTCTTATTAAAATGCAGTATCGTTTTCTGTTTTATTTACAGAGAGGCAGGTACTTATGAAATAGAACTTATACATCCATTTATGTCAACTATCCATACTTCTTTATTGGCCTAAAGAAGTATTGAATAGCCAACAGTCAAATGTCACAATTCTTTTAGTGCAGCACGGAACCACGGAAGCAACCTAGAGAYCCGTTAGCTGCGAATATTTACATTTAAACAGAGTAAAGGTATGAAAAAAACGCTTGTTCTCATAGCTCTCTCAATGGTGTGCAATTTTGTTTTTGCACTGAAATTGAGAGAAATAGAGACTTTAAATGAAATTGCCGCCCCGCGCATCGTCACGGGAACTGTTTTAGACGAAACAGGAGTGGGAATTCCGAATGTTACAATCACCGTTGAGGGTTCTAAACCTAAACGTGCCGCAATGACCAGCCCCGACGGTAAGTACAGCATACAGGTAAACAGTGATTTGGAAGTGCTGATTTTTTCTTTTGTTGGATACGCTACACAGAAAATTACAATTGGTGATAAAAATACAGTCAATGTTAAACTATTACCCGATGATAAAAATGCGCTTGAAGAAGTTGCAGTAGTTGCTTTTGGCACTCAGAAGAAAAACGATTTAGTAGGCTCAGTTGTGTCTGTTAAGGTATCAGACCTTAAAATTCCATCAAGCAATCTAACAACGGCTCTGGCGGGTCGTATTCCAGGTATGATTGCATTTCAGCGTGGTGCGGAACCAGGTAAAGACAATGCAAATTTCTTTATACGCGGTGTTACTACGTTTGGGTATAAAAATGATCCCCTGATATTAATTGATAACATGGAGGTTGGTACAACTGAACTCGCCCGTTTACAGACCGATGATATTGCCAGTTTTTCTGTGATGAAAGATGCAACTTCAACGGCATTATATGGTGCCCGTGGAGCAAATGGGGTAATTTTGATTACCACAAAGCAGGGGGCAGTTGGTAAGGCACAAATTTCATTTCGATTAGAAAATTCGCTCTCAGCCTCGGTAAAGGATATTGAACTTGCAGACCCTGTTACCTACATGAAGCAGGCTAACGAAGCCGTATTAACGCGCAATCCTTTGGGACAAGTATTGTATAGCGACGAAAAAATTGCTAATACCGGAGTAGGCTTAAACCCGAATATTTATCCGGCAAATGATTGGAGGGCTTTGGTTTTTAAAGACTATACCACCAATCAACGCGCTAATCTAAATGTGAGCGGAGGTGGCGAAGTTGCAAGGTATTTTGTTTCCGGATCCTTAAGTAAGGATAATGGATTATTAAAAGTAGATCAACGGAATAATTTCAATAACAATATAGATTTAACAAGTTATTCGCTTCGATCTAACGTAAATATAAACCTGACCAAAACAACTGAAATGGTGGTTCGTTTAAGTGGTAATTTTGACGAATATACGGGCCCTATAGATGGTGGTGCCGAAATGTACCAAAAGGTAATGCGTTCCAACCCGGTACTCTTCCCCCAATATTATCCTGTCGATGAGCAGCACCAATTTGTAAAACACATCATGTTTGGTAACTCTGACATAGGCGGTGGTGGATATACAAATCCATACGCAGACTTGGTTAGGGGCTACAAGGATTCTTCAAGATCATTGATGCTGGCACAATTAGAACTTAAGCAAGATCTTTCTTTTTTAACTCAAGGGCTTAATGCACAGGTGATGATGAATACTAACCGCACCACATTTTTCGATGTAACCAGGGCTTATAATCCTTATTTCTATAAGCTTATAGGTTATGATCCTGTAGATAATACATATGCAATAGACGCTATGAATGAAGATACTGGGACAGAATATTTAAATTATGCTCCAGGAAATAGAGTTCTGAATTCTGTATTTTACGGACAAGGGCAGATAAATTACAGTCGTAGTTTCGCAAAGCATGGGTTTAGTGCCCTGATTGTTGCTATGTTGCAGAACAATTTAAGTGCAAATGGTAGTGACCTTCAACAATCTCTTCCTTCCAGAAATATGGGTGTTTCGGGCAGGGCAACGTACAATTATGATAGTCGTTATTATCTGGAGTATAACTTTGGTTATAACGGATCAGAAAGATTTGCTGCTAAACAGCGTTACGGTTATTTCCCGTCTGTAGGTGTTGCTTGGACGCTTTCTAATGAGAAGTTTTTCGGGAAAATTAAACCCATCGTAAATAATTTAAGATTAAGAGCAACCTATGGGTTAATTGGAAATGATGCGATTGGCTCACCTTCAGATCGGTTCTTTTACCTTTCTAATGTAGACATGAATGCAAGCATTAGAGGGGCTACTTTTGGGAATGGACTTGGTGCCGGTAGTTATTTAAATGGAGTAAATATTTCCAGATATGYCAATGAAGATATTACCTGGGAGAAATCAACTAAATCCAATTTAGCGTTGGAAATAGGACTTTTTGACAAATTAAAAATCACTGCCGAGGTTTATTCAGAAAAGCGTAAAAATATACTAATGAGCCGAGCGGCAATTCCTGTTACCATGGGCTTAACGGCTGATATAAGAGCCAATGTTGGTGAAGCTTCAGGAAAAGGAACGGATATTTCCTTTGAATATAATCAACACGTAGGGCAGGATTTTTGGATTGCAGCAACCGGAAATTTTACCTATGCAAGAAGTAAATTTACCGTTTATGAAGAACCAGTTTATAATGAAAAATACCGTAGCCGCATTGGCCACCCTATTTTCCAGGATTATGGATTGATTGCAGAACGTCTGTTTGTTGATGATGTAGAAGCAGCAAACTCTCCAAAACAAAATTTCGGACCTTACGGCGGTGGAGACATTAAATATACGGATGTAAATGGCGATGGTCAGATTACAGGCGCGGATATGGTACCTATTGGCAACCCTAGATTACCGGAAGTAGTTTATGGCTTTGGTTTTTCTTCGGGGTATAAAAGTTTTGATTTTTCTGCCTTCTTTCAGGGATTATCAAATGAGTCATTCTGGATTGACTCGCGTGCCACATCTCCTTTCAATAATGAGACCCAACTCTTAAAAGCTTATGCTGATAGTCACTGGTCTGAAGATTCACGTGATATACATGCGCTTTGGCCGAGATTAAGTCCCACAATTAATGACAACAACAATCAAAGAAGTACCTGGTTTATGCGTGATGGCGCATTTCTACGACTTAAACAAGTTGAAATTGGCTATAAGATACCTAACAGTATCCAAAAAAGATTACATACATCAAGTTTTAGACTTTATGTGAATGCAACCAACTTGTTCAATATCAGTAAGTTCAATTTATGGGATGTAGAAATGGGTGGCGATGGTTTAGGTTATCCTATACAACGTGTATTTAACGTAGGTCTAAATATTTCACTGAAGTAAATCATACAAATTATGAGAAAATATATTATACTCGGAGCCAGTTTTCTGGTCTTTTTAGCCGGGCTTAGTTCCTGCAAAAAATTTCTGGATGTTGTGCCTGATAACGTAGCTACCATTGATAATGCATTTACCTTACGTACACAGGCGAAGAAATTTTTATACACTTGCTACTCCTTTATGCCGAAAAATGGCCAGTTGGGAGATGATCCGGCAATGGTTGGTGGCGATGAGCTCTGGGAAATACCCGAAAGAGGTGCTTATTTAGACATGGCCAAAGGATTTCAAAGTAAAGTAGGTCCATTGGGCGACAGGTGGCAGCAAATGTATCAGGGAATAAGAGATTGCAACATCTTTCTTGAAAACATTGGAAAGGTGCCAGACATGGAACCAGAAGAGAAGATTAGCTGGATTTCAGAGGTGAAATTTCTTAAGGCATACTATCACTTCTGTTTAGTTAGAATGTATGGGCCAATTCCCTTGATTAAAAATAATTTACCCATCTCTGCGGATGTTAATGAGGTAAAAGTTTTCCGCGATCCCGTGGATTCCTGCTTCAATTACATTGCAACCTTGCTTAACGAGGCAGCGCCTGGTCTTCCATTAACCATAATCAGTCCGGCAACAGAAGCAGGGCGTATTACCTTGCCAATTGCATTGTCTTTAAGGGCAAAAGTATTGGTTACTGCAGCTAGCCCGTTATTTAACGGAAATACAGACCAGTCGGCTTTAAAAAACTCGAATGGAACGCAATTATTTAATACTACGTATTCTAAAGCTAAATGGGATACTGCGGTTGTTGCCTGTAAAAGAGCAATAGATGTGTGTGCATCAGCAGGGATGAAATTGTATATTTATAATCCATCCTTTCAGCAATTTATCGTTAGCGATACCATCAAAACCCAATTAAGTATTAATGGTGCTGTTACAGAAAAATGGAATAGCGAGGTCATTTGGGCAAATACACAATCGGACACCTATAATTTACAAAGGTTAATATCTAGCTGGTGGGATCCCAGATATCTTGATGGTGTGATCACCAGAGGTGAGCTGTCGCCACCTTTAAAAATTGCAGAAATGTTCTATTCCTCCAATGGTGTTCCGATTAACGAAGACAAAACTTATGATTACACAGGCCGCTATAATTTACGGGTTTCGGGAGATGCAGATAGGCTATATGTACATAAGGGCTATACTACGGTAGGCTTACATTTTAACAGGGAGCCACGTTTTTATGCCGACTTAGGATTTGATGGAGCTGTCTATTACGGGCACGGACGTTATGACGACAAAGATTTTATGGGGCTATTTTATTTAGAAGGTAAATTTAAACAGCGTAACGGTAAAGGTAAATATGGATTCAATACTGTGACCGGATATAATCTTAAAAAGCTGATCCATTTTCAAAACGTGATCAATTCACAAGATGATTATTCGGTTGTTAACTATCCTTACCCAATTATGCGTTTGTCTGACCTGTATTTGTTGTATGCCGAAGCCTTAAACGAATCTGAAGGGCCGGGTACAGAAGTAAACAAATATATTGATTTAGTGAGAGCCCGGGCTGGTTTGCCTACGGTTGCTGCATCATGGACTAACTTCTCGACCAATCCAGTAAAATACCAGAATAAGGACGGTATGCGCGCTATTATTCATCAGGAAAGGTTAATTGAACTATCTTTTGAGTCGCAGCGCCTATGGGATCTTCGAAGATGGAAAGAATCTGCCACCGAATTGAATAAGCAAATTCTTGGTTGGGATCTTTCACAAACAGAACCTATTTCCTACTATAGAACTACAGTGGTTTATAACCAGTCGTTTGGATCAAAGGACTATTTCTGGCCTATTGACGAAAACTATATTGTTAACAATAGAAATTTGGCTCAAAACTTAGGTTGGTAGATCATATCGTTTAAGGACTAATCATTTAATTAAGAGAGAAAATGAAAAAAATATATTTTATCGGAGCATTGTTCACCGCTCTTTTATGGTACGGTTGTTCAAAAGAAGGGCGGATGGATTTTGTAGATGGAAATACACCTGCTCCGATGCAAGTTAGCAATATAAAAGTAGAGGCAACCCCAGGGGGCGGCATATTAACCTACAAGCTTCCTGCAGATTTAAACCTGGCTTATGTTAAGGCTGTGTATGAAATACAAAAAGGTGTGTTTAGAGAGGCGAAATCATCGAGATATACAGATACCCTTCGTTTGGTAGGTTTTGGAGATGAATTGGTTCACACAGTGAAGGTATACAGTGTGGCTGCCAACGAAAAAGAATCTGAACCGATTTTGGTTGAATTACAACCAAAAACACCCCCTGTTAAATCTGTATTTGAATCAGCAGTTTTTAAAGAAACCTTCGGTGGGGTTAACGTAGCTATATTAAATCCTTTTAAAGCGGACTTGGCAATAGTAGTATTGAAAGATACCACAGGAAACAATAACTGGGTTACGGTGAGGACCTTTTATACAGCAGCCACCGCCGGAGATTTTGCCGCCCGCGGTTTTGATGCTAAGGCACAAAAATTTGCAATGTACATCCGGGACCGCTGGAATAATAAATCTGATACGATAATTAAGACATTAACTCCTAAACCTGAAATCGAAATACCAAGCGATACTTATAAAAAATTGGTATTACCTACTGATCAGGTTGCTCTTGCTAATGCCGGTTATAATATTGAGAATTTATGGAATGGCTTAGCCGATAGAAGACTTTATGCTTCATCAAACGCTTCATCTCTACCGCAATGGATCACGATTGACTTAGGGAAAAAAGTTTTGCTGAGTAGATTTAAACAATACATGGAACAAAATGACCATTGTTATACCGGATCTGGTTTGAAAAATTTTGAACTGTATGGCTCAAATTCCCCAAATCCGGATGGCAGCTGGACAAGCTGGACTTTGCTGGGTGAATTTACCACACTTAAACCATCAAACTTGCCGTTAGGTCAAAAAACAAATGAAGATATTAATTATGCCTGTAACCTGGGGGCTGATTTCTATTTCGCCACGCAACCCGCTGCGGTACGGTACCTTCGTTTGAAATCTTTAGAGACCTATAGTAGCCCGGGGCAGGTAGTAATCATGGAGCTTAAATTCTTTGGACAAATAGTACCATAGATGGCTTATCTAAACAAAAAACATAGTATTATGAAAAAGACATATCATTTCAGTTTAATATTATTTGCCGCAATCTGTCTGGTTTCTGCCTGTAGAAAGATGGATGCAACATATAAAGAATACGTTGTCCCTTCTGGTTTGGTCTACCCCGGAAAAGCAATAGCAATTGCACAGTCTGGGCGAAACAGGGTTCAAATTGTATGGCCAAAGGGTGTTGATAAGACTGTTGTTAAAGCCAAAGTTTATTGGAATAGTTTTGCCGATTCTGTAGTTGTTGATGTTGCTGCGATTACCGGGGATACGGTAAAAGTAATGGTAGACAATTTGCAAGAAAAAAACTACACATTCGTTATCCGTACCTTTGATGCGCAGGGAAATATCTCGGTTCCGGTAGAAGTAAATGGTGGCTCTTATGGAGAAAGGTATCAATCACAATTATTAACCAGGCCCGTAAACTCTACATTAATTAATGCGGCGGGCAAGTTAACTATAAACTGGGGTGGTGCTGATGTTGCCAATGGAGCTTATGCCTCAGAGATTAAATACACAGATGTTTCGGGAGCTGCCAAAACTCAAATATTCCCGGTGCTTCTTAAAACTACTGAAGTGAAAACTACAGAAATAACCGACATGCTGGCAAATACAAATTACCAGTTTAGAACGATATTTAGGCCAGACTCATTGAGTGTTGATAAGTTCTATACGTCTTATTCAGATGGTGGTTTGTTCTCTATTGATAAAGGAGACTGGCATGTTGTTGCGTTTTCGTCTCAACATCCAGGAGGGGATAATGCAGCAGTTAATTTTATTGACGGGACCGAGCATACTCGTTGGCATACCTGTGCTGGTTGTTCAAATTATCCACATTGGATAGTAATTGATATGGGTGCACCTAGAATACTTACTCAATTTGGAGTTTGGAGAACAGATTTTGATTCACCTGGGGGAGATAAACGTGGACCGGATAAGTTTGAGTTTTTAACCAGCACAGATAATGTAACCTGGGTAAGCCAGGGAAGTTTTGATTTCGATCATAACTTGAACGGTGAGCAACGTTATGTGCTTCCTAATAGTCCAAAAGCAAGATATTTTAAATTTGTTGGTACTCAAGGATCAGATAGTAATATGGTGCTGGGTGAAATCAGTGCCTACGGCCTTTAAAGAAACAAGCTTAGGTGCAATAAATGCTTGTAAATTAGTTTGGCTTGCCAGCAGGGTGGTTCCTGCTGGCATTTTTATGAAAGTTAAATTTGTTGGAAGTACTATTTAAAGGCATTGTTTTATTATTATATTTGCGCCTGCTATTACTATTTATCCTTTAATAGCATTTATTATTGGTCCCGTAGTTCAACGGATAGAATAGAAGTTTCCTAAACTTTAGATATGAGTTCGATTCTCGTCGGGACCACTGAAATGAGTAACAAAACGTATAAAAGCCTGCAAATCGATGATTTGGAGGCTTTTTTTGTATTGGGGTGAGCATTTTCAAAATGCTGACTCACTACAGAATATGTAGTAGGGACATGGTCCGATCAAAGGTTTCTGAAGGCAAATAAAAGTCCCCGATGATCACCGTCGGGGACTCAAAACCACAGCATGATTTAAAAGCCGTACATTCCGCCCGACACGGAAATTTGCTCACCCGTAACCCACGCGGCATCATCGGAAGCCAGAAATACGGCTGCTTTCGCAATATCTTCGGGCTTACCTCTGCGACCAAGTGGTGTGTTGGCAATAAACATTTTTTCATACTCACTGCCGGTAGTGACGCCCGCACTAGCTGCACCTTCTGTTTCCGTAGCACCCGGCAAAATAGAATTGATGCGAATCTTTTGGATACCCAGTTCTTTCGACAAAGAGATCGTTATGGCATCTAAAGCCGCTTTAGTTGCGGAATATAACGAGGCTCCCGGAAGAGGCATCTTGCTTGCGCCTGAGCTGATATTGATTATATTGCCACCCTTATCACCAAACAATTTTAAAGCTGCCTGAATAGTTTGTATGGGACCAAGTACATTGACATTAAAACTATTATGAAAAGTTTCTGCTGATATCTGTTCAATAGGTGCATATCCCTGATAAACCGCGTTATTTACCAAAATATCCAGGCTGCCGAATGCCTTATTAGTTTCCTCAAACAACCTGTTTACATCAGCTTCTTTAGATACATCGGCCTGTACCGCAATGGCTATGCCTCCGTTGTCAGTAATTTCCTTCACCACTTTATCTGCACCTTCTTTACTTGAAGCGTAATTCACAACTACCTTTGCGCCTTCTGCCGCAAAGTGTTTGGCGATAGAGGCACCTATTCCTTTCGAAGCACCGGTAACTACCGCTACTTTGTTTTCTAATTTACTCATGATTTTTATGTATTAATATATCCAAAGATCCTGACTTACAGGGAACTGGATATTGATATGGATCATTAAGTAAGCTTGACCCAGATCAAGTTAAGGCGATGACCTTAATCACTTTAATCGGATAAGGATTTGTAAAATAACAACTTAACAAAGATGCAAAAAAGCAAAGCAGTAGAATGCTAGAGCGGTCACTACTGCTTATATCGATTGAGATTAGATTTATTTAAAAGAATTTTTCTTTAATCTGCTCAAAGTTTCCGGGGACAAGCCCAGATAAGAAGCGATCATGTTTTGCGGGAACCGTTGTAGAAACTGCGGATAATTGCTGATCAAGTCCTCGTAACGCTCTTCAGCGGTATAGATCATAGCGGCCTGCATTCTTTTTTGTGTTGCAATGGTGTTATTTTGACTAATTACGTTGGACATCGCTGAAAAGGCAGGTATATGCTTAAGAAACTCCTCAATTTGAGCATTGGTAGATTGCAGCACCTCCAGATTCTCCAGCGCTTCAATATTAAAGCGGCTTGGCGTTAACAGGTAAAAGCTTTCAAAATCCACTATCCACCAGTTTTCCAAAGACAATTTCAGTATATGTTCATGCCCTTTGTCATCTACCGTAAAGGTCCTGGCGGATCCTTTTACAATAAACCCAATATATTTGCACACGTCCCCTTCCTGTAAGAAGTATTGTCTTTTTCGAAGTTTTTTGGGTTTAAAATGTGCCATTAACAAATGCTTGTCATCCTCTGAGAGCGATTTGCCAGATGTTTCTTGAATGTAATAGAAAAGCGTCTCAAAATTTGACATCGTTCAAGTATATAATTATTCGCAATTTACTCAAGCTTCCTGATAAAAGAACAAGAAAAGCAAACATCTTAAATCACTAAGTAAGCCATGACTGTGTATCAATCGGAGAAAGTTTGAACTTCAACAGGAAAAGGTTACTTTAGAGAACATAATGGCTTCTTCTGATGCTAAGCACTTAAACCAACTTAAATGATTAATGAACGTTTCGAATGTGAAATTTTAAGAGCTAGCAGGATTAGGCTATTGCAATTAATGGAAACAAGTAACTACGAAATATTATTTAAAATTCCAGAGGGTTTTAACAATAATATAATTTGGCAAATCGGTCATTGTATTACTTCTCAACAGAGGCATATGTATATGCGTAGCGGGTTACCAATGTATATATCTAAGGAATTCATGGAGTCCTTCAAAATTGGATCGTCTCCGGGTTCTTGGAAAATTACTCCGGATGTTAACGAGGTGAAACATTTATTGATTGATACAGTTAACCACCTTGAATCCGATCTTGAATCCAGATTATTTGTCAACTATAACCCGTTTGAGTTACCCATCGGAATTCAAGTGAAAAATCATGTCCAGGCTTTACAAGCCGCTAATTATCACGAAGCGGAGCATAGTGGGAAGATTTTTACGTATTTGAAGTTGTTAGTCAAAGAATGACGTACTCAATATGATCTTTCTATACGGTAGTGCTTTCTGAATTGTGAAGTAGACACTTTTCACAACTAAAAGAGTTGGGAGAAGTGTCTACTGGAAAGATTGGCTTATAAGGAACTACCGCCAAGGGTAGAATATAAGTTGTCTGAAAAAGGCTTAGCTAAAACCCAAATGGTTGATTTGATGACCTTCTTGTTATTCAGAATTAATGAACTAACACAGAGTTGATTTGCTGATACAGTGCTTCTTTGTCGCTTGGGCGTAAAGCCTTACTTACGGCTACCTTTCCCTCTTTATCAAAAATGAAATACTGGGGGTAGTATTCAGCTTTATCCTGGTTGTCTGCCAATAATTCTTTCCACAGCGGGGCTATAGTTTGTCTGTTCTTACGGAAGTGTACTCCTGTTAACCCGTTTACTTTAATGAACTCTTTCCAGATGGCATCGCGATCTTCCTCATCCATATCCAGATAAAGAAATATAACATCCTTATTGGTAAAAGCAGATTTGAGTTGAGGCATAAATTTAAGCTCCTCTTTGCAGGGGCCACACCATGTGCCCCAAACATCAAGATAAACCACTTTGCCTTTATACTTAGCTATAACATCATAAACTGATTGTATTTTGTCGTAATCCTTTAAAACCACGATATCAGTGTTTGATTCGTTCTGAGCAAGCATTTGCCTTAATGAATTTACTTTTTGATCAATCTCCTGATTAAATTTGCTTTGAGGAAACCGCTTTTTAAATACCTCTGAAAGCGCAGCGATTTGCCTTAGGTCTTTGTCATAGTACAAGTTTATGATCTGCTGATATGTATACTGTTCGGTAACTGGTTCAGGAAAGTTCTTGGTACTGCCCACCCACCTCCAATATGGCTTTCCATATTTTTTTACTACTACATTGGCACTATCTAAACTGATCCCATAGTACGGTATCGGTTCGGTGGGCTTGATGTTATCTTTTTTAATCTTTAAAAAAGCTTTGGTTTCCAGGTACCGGAGATAGTTGTCGGCAAAGGAGTAATACTGAAGACCAGCAGGAAAAACTTCAGGTTTAATGATGCTATTATCAAAAAGATTAATAATCATGCTGTCGATAGCAGGCTTATTGTTGAGCTGTGTTCTCGCAAAATCATTTAGATAATTGTAAGCAAGATATTTTACTTCTGATATGATCAGCTTTTTGTTCTTCAACGAAATTTTTGAGGCCGTTATGATATCGATTTTTTCATCTCGTTTAGCAAGATAAGGCTGGATCAGCTTAGCATTCAATTCAGTAAAATTAAGACCTCCATAAAGATGTGCTGCCTGTTCTTCCATAAAGGCCGGATTTTCCATTATGTTGATTTTTTGCAGCAGCTTGTTTTCCAACAAAGCAGTACCTGATAAGAGCTCAAGGTTTTTATTATTTTCGTTTATACTAGCTGTTAAATTTTTATTCCTGGTGATCAGAAGCGTGTAAAACTGTCTTTGAAAAATCAAGCTGACAAAATTTTGTGTTTCAGTAGGTAGGGTGATATTGAATGTGCCATTTTTCGCTACAGGAATAGATATAGAATTCTCTTTATGAAAACCGTATACCAATGGAATGTTGACGACTAGATCTTCTTTGCCAGTATAATTTAGGATTTTTCCCATAAGGTTAAACTGGGCCGAAGCCTGTATAACAACAAACATTAAGCACAATAGAGCAATATTTTTTTTCATACCTGATTGTTTTTTAACACAATAATAACCTTTAGATGAACTGATTTATTAAAATGTGATGAACAACGGTAAAAATGTGATGAATCAGAAAACTTACTCAATGAATGAACTCACTATCCTTTCTTTTTTAGATCCTTAACGATGTATTCAACCCACTGCTTTCCTGGTATTTTGAGTTTAACATCAGGACTAAAGCCCGCCTCATCAATTGGATTTTTATCGGTCCAGCTCGATTTTGAAACGGGCATCATTAGAATTAGCTCTCTACATGGAAGTGGAGTTGTTGAAGTTGGGCCTTCATAATCCATCATTCCTACACTATTTGAACCGTATCTTGTGGTTTTTTTGCTTTGTTTCATCAATTGAAAAAAGTATTCTGTAGAACTCCCGCAAAGTTCATCAGTTATTAGCGCTACCCGGGAGGGATTGCCGAGAACAGAATCAATTGGAATAGTTAATCCAGGAACTTCATAAAAGGTACTTTTAGCGGTCGGGAGCTCCTCGTAGATTTTTTTGAGTGTGCTTATATATTCATCGGGATAATATTTCTTTGCATCCTCGGGCAAAGGATTTTTTACAAGAGATTCAAGCTCCGATCTTTTAATCTGGACATTGTCTTTTGATATGCGAAGTAAGGGGGCGTCCTGTTTAATGGGATTGGTTATTACATAAGGCAATAGAAAGCTCCAGCCGGAATTGCCTCCTCCATTTCCACGGAGATCGATGATCAGGTACTTACTATTTCTAATAGCTTTGTCGTTTGTTGCRACCAATTTCTCGATCTTACTGTCGTTGTTAAAGAAGGTTGGAATTTTGATATAACTGGTTTCTTCATCTAACTGATTAAAATCTAATCCATTGTTATTATTCTTCCATGTGTTTAACTCCCTTTTTTCACTAGCGGTCATTTCTCTTGGTGAAATCCTTCCAAAAAGTGAAAAATTCCATAATTGCAGTAAGCCGCCTCTTTGCTGAGCATAAAAATCTATACTGTTCAACACATTGTATTGTTGTAACAGATAACCCTTTTTGTGGGGTTTTAGTTTAAAATAAACCAAACCTTTTGGAAGCTTTTCATCCTTTGCTTTAAGGATAATGGCCTTGTATTCGTTATCTGGAAATTTCTTTATTCCCAGGGTGATTGAGCTGTCTGGATTGGTCCATATACCTTCAACGCTATTGTCAGGTTTCAGGATTTTGAAGTAAGATTCATCAATGTCTTCTTTCTCATTGTCGTAATCATTTTTATTCAGGTAGGATAATGAGAAATGTTTGTCCTTAAAAAATCTTATATAGTCTTTTATGAGGTAGAAACATTTTTTTGCATTGCTTTCATTTCCTGCCTTTGCACGTAGACTGGTTATTAGATTATCATAATCAGACTTTGTCTTTGCATCCACTTTAGTGGGGAAGCCAGCATAGTTGATTTCAGTTTTAACAATGGTTTCATTTAAATTGTCCAGACAGTTACACGATACCTGTTGTGCTATTAGTAAATAAGGGAATGCAAGGATGATAAGAAGGGCGCTCAATTTTTTCATTGCGGTAATTTGGTTGAGGATTAATATATTAAAGATGTCAGGTTTTTAGTTTTTATTACAAGCCTTAAATTAGATAAAAAGCGTAAGATTATTAGCCCAAAAAATTGTCACCAGAATAGAAATGATGTAAATTGCGCAAAAATTAATTATGAGCCCAGTAAACGTTATTCCTGAATACAAGAATTTTAGTGAGTTTTATATTCAAGCGGTTCTTCCTTACAAAGAATTAAATCCAACTCATATTAGGTTAGATGGAAAAATGCTAGGGAATACAAGAAATTTTTCAGCTTATTTTTGGTATTTAGATAAAAAATGGAAAGTTGGCGCTGATACGCACATTGATCGACTGAAACTGGCTTTTGAAGCATGCAAAGCAAGTGACGAGCCATTCGTAGTAAAGTATACCAGGGATAAAAAGGGAGAATATTTAGAGATTAAGGGGCAACCGATAAGGGATAAGAAGTTCTATGTTTATAAAGCGTGAGAGAAGTAAGGATCATAAAAAAACCTTTAGATGAAGATCTAAAGGTTTTAAATTCATAACATCTTTTATCAGTCGAATTACTTTAATTCGTCAAGTTTTACGCTTTTCAAAAATGATTCTAATTCCTGAAGACTGTATCCTGTTCCATCCAAGCTTACAGAATACCTGTCTTTGTAAAGGAATTTGATAGATGAGCTAACTGAGCTTTCAGATTTGGTTTCCTCTGTTATAGAACGAATGCCATTAACGTCTACTGTTTTAGACACAGTTCCATTAGATTCTGATTCTCTGTCCATACTTAGTGTCATGGCCATTAAAGAAATAATAGCGCTTCCAGATTCTCCTGCGCCATCAATGATGCCAACTTTTACATATTTACTGTCGTCGCCATATTCAGCTTCAATAGTGCTCAAGCCACTTACAGCATAACCGCCAGCACTAAAGCTTTTTCTTTTCAACCCGTCGAGTGTTTCTGGTACTGCAGCTTTCAGCTGCTCATTGGTTAGGGGTGTTAGTTTTTTTAGTTCAGCGGTCATCTCCTCCATCTTATCTGCGGATTGAGCCACCTTATTCAGATTGCTGACTTTGTCGATAACACTGCCAGTCCCTGAATCACTTTCTTCTTTTTTTTGATTACCACAAGAGAGCATTAAAAATGCCATGCCTGCTAGTATAGATTTTTTCAGCATAGGATTATATTTAAATGTTTCCGAATGTAATAAATATATCAGAATTAGTATGTTAAATTCTGATGAATATTTTATCTAATTGTTTAGCTGACAGTATGTTTGTTTCCATATGTTCGCTTTATTAAGGTCTTTTTCATTATAATTGCTAAGTTTACTTCAAAATGAACTTTAATCCAAACCTAAACCAAGTGATTGTGAGTAGTTAAGCCCTTTATTAAGGTCTTTTTCATTATAATTGCTAAGTTTACTTCAAAATGAACTTTAATCCAAACCTAAACCAAGTGATTGTGAGTAGTTAAGCCC